>JBOGMA010000137.1:0-3209 GCA_050746465.1 Acidobacteriaceae bacterium | reverse complement strand
GATTTTGGTTGAGATTATTGGGCTGACGGCGCAGGGATTGTGCGGAACGTGCCCTGCCTGAAACGATGTTCGAATGAAGTGACTCTCCACCGGTGAGGAGTTACACCTGCCAAAATGCTTGTACGCGGCGGGTCAAAACCTGCTCGCAAATGAGATAGAGTCCCGCGTAAAAAACGACAGCCGATACCCGCCCTGCGAGCGTGGGCGTAGCGGTGAAAAGCCAGCACCCGCATACGACGGCACAAAGGCGGAGGGCCCATCTGTTATAGGGTTTCCATTTGCCGAGGTATCTTCCCGCAAAAGCCGAATAAACCAGAGATCCACACAGGATCAGGCATACGAAAAGCGCGCTCGCAAAATTCGATTTCCCGAAAAAATACTCAAATACAGCGGTAACGGCGAAAATCGCCAGGATATGGCAATCTTCCTTCCAACCTCGCCAAAGTCGATAACCTGCCCGTTGTTCAGTCATTTCCTTACCCTCGGCGACATCCCTTATCGTATTAAATCGCGAATCCGGTCCGCCGCATCGAAATCAGGAGAAGCAAGGTATACTGAGTAGCTAAATGGCCCCCGGGGCCATAGCTTTTGGAGGACACCCATCGATAAGCGTTCGGCTAAGAATTTCATCCGTATCAACGACAGAATCCGCGCCCGCGAAGTGCGCGTGATCGACGACGCCGGCGAACAGCTCGGCATTATGGCTCCCTTTGAAGCTCTCAAGGTTGCCCGCGAGCGCGGCCTGGATCTAGTCGAGGTTTCACCCACCGCGGTTCCGCCCGTGTGCCGCATTCAGGATTACGGCAAATTTCTCTACGAGAAGGACAAGAGCGAGCGCGCGGCCCGCAAAAAGCAGAAAGTCATCGTAGTCAAGGAAGTTAAGTTCTCCGTCACGGTGGACGAGCACGACTACCAGACCAAGAAGAACCAGGCAGTACGTTTCCTCACTGAAGGCGACAAGGTGAAGGCCTCGCTGCGCTTCAAAGGCCGTCAAATGGCCCACCGCGACCTCGGCTACAACATCATTAATCGCCTCATTCAGGACATCGGCGATGCCGGAACGGTGGAGTTCATGCCGCGCATGGAAGGCACAACGCTGCACGCCATTCTCGCCCCCGGCAAAAAGGAATTGGCCAAGAAGCCGCCGATGCCCAAGCCTCAGCAGGCCACCGCTCCGCCTCAGCAGGCCACGCCCGCAGCGCACTAGGCCCGATCAAAATTCAAGCCCGCGTCTTATCCAATGGCGCGGGCCCCTGCGCCATCTCAGCGGTGCCCGTAGCGCATTGACGGCGATGAGCCGGAGGGGCGATCATCCGCAAGGGGTGTGCAAAGAAGTTTATTTGCGCAATGCTCTTGCTCCTTGCTTCTGGCTCATTCGGATCCGCTCAGACGCAGAACACCTGGAAGGGGTTCGTCACGGACACCCATTGTGGTACTCACTGTCAACGTACTTCTGCGATGACTCCGGATCGAGATTGTGTTCGCCGCTGTATTCGGCAAGGCTCAAAATATGGCCTCTGGTATGGCAACCACGTTTATGTGCTAGAGCCGCAATCAAAGGCCGCTCCATTTGCAACCGAAGATGTTCGCGTTACCGGCGAGTTCTCGAAGAACGTTATTCACATCCAGTCCATTTCTCGCGTACAGAATCCAGCTAAACAGCAATAGGCGTAAATCGAAGGCGAGGAAGCGTTCAGTAGCTAACGCCACAGTAGCTACCATTAAAATCGTCTTTAGTGTCTCTCGATTTCCAACTCCATAAGACCAGCGGCCCAGCCCGCCGAGCCACGCTCCTTCTCCCACACGGCCAAGTCGAAACCCCGGTCTTCATGCCGGTCGGAACCGCCGCTTCGGTCAAAGCCGTTCCGCAAAATCTACTGGAAGCGCTCGACGCGCAGATCATTCTCGGCAATACCTATCATCTTTATCTGCGTCCCGGCCATGAACTCATCCGCAATCTTGGCGGGTTGCACCGCTTCATGAGCTGGCCTCGGGCCATCCTTACGGATTCAGGCGGGTTCCAGGTCTTCAGTCTGAACGAACTGCGCAAGGTCACTGAAAACGGCGTCGAATTCCGCTCGCATCTCGACGGTTCCAGCCATTTCTTTTCGCCCGAGCATTCCATGGATGTGCAGATCGCCCTCGGTTCCGATATTGTCATGGCGTTCGACGAGTGCACCGAATATCCAGCCGACCGCGCCCGCGCCCGTCATTCGCTCGAAACAACTCTGCGCTGGGCCGACCGCAGCAGGCAACATTTCGACGCGCACAAACACGAGCGCCCCTGGGGTCCCGAATTCGCCGGCCAAACCCCCAACCTCTTCGGCATTGTCCAGGGAGGCATGTACTCCGACCTCCGCCGCGAATGTGCCGAGCGCCTGGTGGAGATGGATTTCCCCGGCTACGCCATCGGCGGCCTCAGCGTGGGTGAGCCGCGTGAGCTGACCTGCGAGATCATCGCTGAGACTCTCCCGCATCTGCCCGCGGATAAACCGCGCTACGTCATGGGAGTCGGCTACCCCGACGAAATTGCCGAGTACGCCCGCATGGGCGTGGACATGATGGATTGCGTGCTGCCCACGCGGGCCGCTCGACATGGCCTGCTGTTTACGTCAGAGGGCCGCGTCAATATCAAGAACAGAAAATATGCCGCAGACCAGAATCCTCCCGATCTCGCCTGTTCCTGTATGGTGTGCGGGCGTTACTCGCGGGCCTATCTGCGTCACCTGATGACCGCACAGGAGCCGCTCGCCGCTGTTCTGAACACGCTGCACAATCTGGCATTTTATCTAGACACCATGCGGCGGGTGCGCGAGGAGATCGAGGCGTAGCCGCACTTCAAGTTACGCAGCCAGTTCACGGCTGCCGTCATCCTCGCCCGGAATGAAAATCGAGAACACGGTTCCACTTTGGCCAGGCATTGTGGAAGAGCGGAGCCGGATCGATCCGTGGTGCTTTTCGATAATTCCCTTGCTGATCCACCATCCCAGGCCGCTTCCGTTCGGACCCTTCGTCGAGGCAAAGGCGTGGAACAAGTGGGCTTTCACTTCGCTGTTCATGCCTTGGCCGTCGTCGGCAATCGTGGCCCGCACGCCCGGACGGCAGGTTTTTGGGTGAATTGCCGACCGCGCGCGCAGAGCGATGCGGCCTCCTTGCCGCGTCGCGTCAAAGGCGTTTCCGATCAGGTTGGCGAAGACCTGCCGCAGCTC
>JBOGMA010000136.1:0-5273 GCA_050746465.1 Acidobacteriaceae bacterium | reverse complement strand
ACCCTCGCCTACGTCCCCGTCGCGCAGTGGGAGAAGGCGTGGAAGCACTATCGCGGCGGCCAGACCACGCCCATCTGGCTCGTCAATATGAAGACGCTCGATTTGGTGAAGGTCCCGCGCGACAACTCCAACGACTCCTACCCCGTCTGGGAGGGACACACCGTCTACTTCCTCTCCGATCGCAACGGCCCCGTTTCGCTCTTCAGCTATGACACCGGCTCGAAAGAAGTGAAGCAGGTCCTCGACAACACCGGCTTCGACCTCAAGTCCCTCGCCGCCGGTCCCGGAGCGCTCGTTTACGAGCAATTTGGCTCGCTGCACCTCTACGATCTGGCCACGCGCCAGCAGCACGCCGTCCCCATCACCATCCACGGAGACCTGCCCTCGCTCGTCCCGCACCTCGCCAACATCGCGCCTGAGGAGACCCAGAACTTCGCCATCTCGCCCACCGGCGTCCGCGTCGTTGTCGAAGCGCACGGCGACATCTTCACCCTCCCAGCCGAAAAAGGAGACACCCGGAACCTCACCAAAACTCCCGGCGTAGCCGAGCGCGACCCTTCATGGTCGCCCGACGGAAAATCCATTGCCTACTTCAGCGACGCATCCGGTGAATACCAGCTTTACATCCGCGACCAGAAAGGCCTTGACGCGCCCAAGGTCATCGACCTCGGCCCCAACCCATCCTTCTTCTACAGCCCACACTGGTCACCGGACTCGAAACACATTGCCTACACGGACAAGCACCTCCACGTTTGGTACGTCGACGTCGCCAACGGCAAGCCCGTCAAGATCGACACCGGCATCCGCGGCAGTTTCGGCAATGGATCAGAGATTGCATGGTCGCCCGACTCGCAGTGGATCGCCTACACCCGCGACCTTGAGAACGAACTGCACGCCATCTTTCTCTACTCGCTCGCCACGCACAAATCCACCCAGATCACCGACGGCATGAGCGACGCCGCCCACCCCGCCTTCGATCCCGACGGCAAATACCTCTACTTCATCGCCTCCACCAACGACGGCCCGTCCGACGCCGGCATCGATCTCTCCTCGCTCGATCGCGCTACCACCGACAACGCCTATGTAGTAGTGCTGGCAAAGAACGGAGCTTCGCCCGTCCCGCCGCAGAGTGACGACGAAAACGCCAACAAGAGCGAAGAGAAACAGCCTCTCGAAGCGGCAACCGAGGACAAGAAGCAGGACAACAAAGCCGAAGCAAAATCCGACGAAAAGGAATCCGCAAAGAAGAAGGAAGAAAAGCCAAAGCCCACCGTCATCGACCTCGACGGAATCGGAAACCGCATCCTCTCGCTGCCCATTCCGGCCCGCAACTACGTTGATCTCAAGGCGGGCAAAACCGGAGTCATTTACTTAGCTGAAGGCGGTCCGGTAGGCCGCGCCTCAGCGCCCGGCGGCCCACCCCTCCGCGCCATCTGGCGATTCACCCTCAAAGACCGCAAGACCGACGACGTCCTCAACAACCTCACCGGCTATGCTGTCTCCCACAACGGCGAAAAGCTCCTCTACATGCGCGGACCCTCATGGGCCATTGTCCCCACCGATGCGCTCAAGCCCGGCGGAGCCTCGGCCGGTAAGCCCGTCAACGACCACAGCATGTTCGCCACCATCGACCCGCGCGCCGAGTACCGCCAGATGTTCAATGAAACCTGGCGCATCGAGCGCGACTTCTTCTACGACCCGCACCTCCACGGCCTCAGCATCTCCAAAATGGAAACCCGCTACCGGCCCTATCTCGCCAACCTCGCTTCGCGCGACGAGTTCACCTACCTCTGCGAAGAAATGCTTGGCGAGATTCAAGTAGGACACATGTTCGTGCGCGGTCCCCGCGAGCCCTACCACGGTCCCAGGCCCGGACTCCTCGGAGCCGACTACACCATAGACCACGGCCGCTATCGCTTCGCCAAAATTTATAACGGGCAGAACTGGACGCCAGCGCTCACCGCGCCGCTCACGCTTCCCGGCATCAATGTCAACACCGGAGACTACCTGCTCGCCGTCAACGGACGCGAACTCCACGCCTCCGACAATCTCTATAGCTTCTTCGACGGAACCGCCGGCCAGCAGACCGTCCTCCGCGTTGGAACCAAGCCCGACGGCAGCGACGCCCGTGATGTCGTTGTCGTGCCCGTTGACTCCGAACACGGCCTCCGCAACATCGACTGGATCGAATCCAACCGCCGCAAAGTCGACAAGCTCTCCGACGGCAAAGTGGCCTACATCTATATGCCGAACACCGGCGGAGCCGGCTACTCCAACTTCAACCGCTACTTCTATTCGCAGCTTGATAAGCAGGGCGTCGTCCTCGACGAGCGCTACAACGAGGGCGGCCTTATCGCCGACTACATCGTCAACGTGCTCGGCCAAAAGCCGCTCAGCGGAGCCATCGAGCGCGACGGCAAGCCGGTCCACGATCCGCAGGGCGCAATCTTCGGCCCCAAGGCCATGATCATCAATCAGTCCGCCGGATCAGGCGGCGACGCCATGCCCTGGTACTTCCGCAAAGCCCATATCGGAACCCTCGTCGGCATGCGCACCTGGGGCGGGCTCGTCGGCATCGGCGGCTATCCAACCTTAATCGACGGAGGCTCCGTCACCGCACCCCGCTACGCCATCTACGGACTCCACGGCCAGTGGGAAGTAGAAGGCCACGGCATCGCCCCCGATGTTGAAGTCCAGGATTACCCCAAGGACGAGGCCGCTGGACACGATATGCAGCTAGAGCGCGCCGTTTCCATCGTGATGCAGCAACTCAAAGAGCATCCCGTAACCGAGCCGACGATTCCGCCGTATCCGAATTACCACCAGCACGACGGCTTGGGCAACGAGTAGTGCGAACAAAACGGGCCGGCTCCGCCAAGTCGGCCCCGCCTTCGCGCAACTATTGAACCACTTCGGAACGAACCGAAATTTCTTCGCGCCGGCTGCTGCCCGGAACATCAAGTGATCCCAGCACAATGCTCTTACCCTGCTCTAGATTCGACACTCCGTCCAAGGCAGTCTGGCGAATCACCGGATCCTGCGTGCCTGCGACGGTCTTCTCCTCGGCAACACTGGACTGCTCCACTCGCGTGTGCAGTTTGAGGTGGTCCGGGCTTCCATCCACGGAGGCCTCGATACTCAATCCCACATCAAGATATTGCATCTGGGTCGACGCGCTTCCAGCGTCGCCGGTCGTCCCTGTGGCGATGGGCACGCGATTTCCCTGCTTGATCGTGGTCTTCCCTCCGGCTGCCACCACAAGCGAAACATCTCGCGTCCCCACGCTCGCTCCATTCTGCTTATCGGTAATGGTGTAAGTCAGGCGATAGGTCTTTGGCGCCCGATCCGTATCCGAAATAATTTTCTGCGCTAGCGCAAGCTCATCGGGAGTGCCGAGGATCGAAACGGCGTTTTGGGAGGAAACGTAGTACACCTTCGCCTGCGGAAGCATATTGCGAATATCCCTCACAATATCGCTGAAAGGCTGAGGCTGAGTTACGTTGGCCAGATAAAAAGTTTTGTACTCCTTGGAAGCAGGCTGAGATTCAGACCGGTTAGCTTCCTGCGCTCTTATAACTTTCGCAAACACCACCAGCGCCAACGTCATAACAACGAGTCCAGCGACACCACGCTTCAGTTTCATATCTCCCCTCTCCAACAATTCGTTCCGAAGAGCACGAGCCTATGAAGTGATCCTCGCCAGCGCCTTCTGCCGAGAAAGACGCGCAGATTCAGCTTCCGCTCGACATATTCAACAAAATCATTCCCGCGCAATTCAAAATTGAGATCCGATTGCTCTAACCGCGACAGCTAAACTAGACCCACTCCCATGTTCCACCCGGCCATCATCCTCGCGGCCATACTCACGCTTCTTCCCTACTTCGCCGCCGCGTTCTTCCCACAAATCACAGCCAAACCCGTGCGCCTCCCAAAACCCGCACGCCTCCTGCTGCCTGCACTCCTCTGCATCCCCTACGCCCTTGTCTCCACATCCGCAAACATCTTTGAATGGCGCTGGCTCGCGCTCTACGCACTGCTTCCCGTCATCATCGCCATCCTCCTCGACCGCGCCTGTCGCGCCGACCCTAACCAACTCGGCAACTGGCGCGACTTCCTCGTCCTCGCCGTCATCGGCCTCGCCGTCGATCTCCGCTGGTTCCAGCCCGCCTGGCCCGCGCGCCTCGCCGCCTTCAACAAAATCCTTCTGCTCGACGCCGGCATCTACGGCTTTCTCTACATTCGCCAGCTTAATGGCGTGGGATTCAACCTTCGCCTCCGCCCGCGCGACCTCGGCATCGGCTGGCGCGAGTTCCTCTTCTACGCCCCCATCGCCATCGCCTTCGGACTCGCCCTCGGCTTCCTCCATCTCCACGCCATTCTGCCCAGCGCGCCGCGCTCGCTCGCCGCCTTCGCCTTCAGCTTCTTCTTCGTCGCCATTCCCGAGGAGCTTTTCTTCCGGGGATGGCTGCAAAACCTTCTCGAACGCCGCATAGGACGCGCCCCCGCGCTCATCCTCACCGCCATCCTCTTCGGTTTATCGCATTTCAATAAACGAGCCGCGCACTTCAACTGGCGCTACGTCCTGCTTGCCGCCATCGCCGGCGTCTTTTACGGACGAGCCTGGCGAGACCGCCGCCGCGTCGGCGCTTCAGCCATCACTCATGCCACAGTGGATACGGTCTGGGGCTTATGGCTGAGATAATGTCCGCCCTTGGCGCGCTCGCTGGACTGCGATAGCGCAAATACCCCAACCCCACCCGCATGCCGTGGTCCATTGTCTTCGGAACCGAAACCGCAATGCAGATGCCCAGAATCGCATGAGAAATCCACAACGGATAAAGATTCTTCCAGCGCAGAAACACCGCGCACGCAATCAGCCCCCATGCCGCGGCCAGCGGCATCAGCACCGGATTCGGTACATGGCATCCACCAAACAGCACAGCCGTGACCAGCGCCGCTTCAACCCTGCTTCCCAGCAGCCGAACAAGCCGCCGCAGGAAAAACGCCAGCAGCAAAAATTCCTGAACAAATGCCCAGACTACGTAAAGCCAATAGCGCTTTACTAACGCCGTCGGCCCATGAGGGATGTGCAGTCCGCCCAGATGCGCGCTCGCCAAGGCCGCCCCCACCGAGACAGCAATCGCCACCCCGACAACCCATATCGAGCGCCGGAACCCGCGCCCACCCAACCCCAGCGACTCCCAACCTCTGAAATTCAACGCCGTCTGCAGCGCAACCCAGGCCAGCGCTCCCCAGCCGAACCAGTCCTGCCA
>JBOGMA010000135.1:0-1912 GCA_050746465.1 Acidobacteriaceae bacterium | reverse complement strand
GTCCTATCTTGAGGATGCTGCCGCGGCGCACGTTGCCGAGGTCCCGGAAACCCCACCCGAAGCTCTGGCGCGCAACATCAAGCGGACCGAGCTGGAAGAGGCCATTCGATATCTGCCGTCCACCGGTCGCCTGCTTTTTCTGCTTCGCGACGTTGAGGGGTACACGCCTGCCGCTATTGCCCAGCTTCTGCGGATTCCCGAGTCTCAGGTTCAGCGCCAGTTGCTGACCACCCGGATCCAACTTCGCCGGCTCCTTGCAGAGGCGCAGGACCGCCAGGAAAAAGCGGCGTAGAACCGAGCTAACACCCTATAGCTAAGAACCGGGCAGCGCGCCCATTCGGGCGCAAAGCGACGAAGTTGGTTTTTCTACTTCCGCTTTTCTCGCTACCCGCTTTTGCAGCCGCCCGCTGAATAAGCTACCCGCTTCTCTAGCCACCCGTTTTTCGGCCGTGATACCATCACAGGTTTTTCGGAATCTCATTTGTGGGGTCATTTCATGGCATCTTCTTCCCTTGAGCAGAATCTGGCTTCAACTTATCCCTTTACGCTCACTGAAGACCAGGAGCAATTGCGCCGCGAGGTTCGCGACTTCGCCGCCCGCGAGATCGCGCCCAACGTGATGAAGTGGGACGAAGCCAGCCAGTTTCCCACCGAGGTGGTGAAACAGCTTGGCCAGATGGGGCTCATGGGCGTAGTAGTGCCTGTCGAATATGGCGGGGCGGGATTGTCCTATGTGGATTACGTGCTCGCGGTGGAAGAGCTTTCGGCTGTGGACGGCTCTGTCGGCATTATTGTGGCGGCGCACAATTCGTTGGCGATTAACCACATTTTTGTGGCAGGCACTGAGGAGCAGCGGCGCAAATACATTCCTAAAATGGCGAGCGGGGAGTGGCTTGGCTGCTGGGGGTTGACTGAGCCGGGGTCGGGGTCAGATGCTTCCGCGGCGCGCACGACGGCTGTTCGCAAGGACGACAAGTGGGTGCTGAACGGCAACAAGACCTTCATTACGAATGCGCACTATGCCGATGTCGCGGTGGTGATTGCGGTGACGGATCGCTCCAAAGGCACCCACGGGCTTTCAGCCTTCGTGGTAGAGAAAGGGACTCCCGGCTTCCGGCCCGGCAAGAAAGAGAACAAGCTGGGGCTGCGGGCCAGCGATACTTCGGAGTTGATCTTCGAGGACTGTGAAATTCCCGGTGAAAACCTGCTCGGTGCATTAGGCGAGGGCTTTGTGGATGCGATGCGCGTGCTCGACGGCGGACGCATCTCCATCGCCGCGCTCTCGCTCGGCATCGGACGCGGCGCCCTCGACGCATCGCTCAGGTACGTGAAGGAGCGGAAGCAATTCGGCAAAGCCATCGCCGAGTTTCAGGGAATCCAGTGGAAGCTCGCTGACATGGCTACCGAACTCGATGCCGCCCGCCTGCTGACGCAGCGCGCCGCCGTGCTCAAGGACGCGGGTCAGCGCGTCACCCGCGAATCCAGCATGGCCAAACTCTACGCCAGCGAGGTGGCAGTACGAATTTGCGATGAGGCGGTGCAGTTGCACGGCGGCTATGGGTTCATCAAGGACTACCCGGCGGAAAAGTTCTACCGCGACGTCAAACTCTGCACCATCGGCGAAGGCACCAGCGAAATTCAACGCATGGTCATCGCCCGCGAAATCCTCAAGGTCGCCCCTTCAAGAGGGTGAGGACTGGCCGTGCAGTCGTACTGCATCGCGTGGCACTTCCGTTGCGAGGAACTGCTGGGGCAAATGTTCTAGGGCTGGATCGGTTGGGGGCGCGCCGCTACCCCGAGCTCTTTTCGGATAATCATCTTAATTTTCTCCAGCTCGAAGGCCACATTTTTGTGGTGTGCTTTATAAGCGTCCTTTATTTGGATTTTGAGAATATCGGATGTCGCACCCCTC
>JBOGMA010000134.1:0-9521 GCA_050746465.1 Acidobacteriaceae bacterium | reverse complement strand
ACTTCCAGCCGTTTGAGCTTGATCTGTTCGGCGCGGACGTGGGCGAGATCGTACTGGGCCTGCTTGGATGAGCCAGGATTCGGCGCGGCCTCCGAATACCTTCGACAGGCGTACAGCCATTTCTGGAGAGATGCCGCGCTTTCCATTAACCAATTCCGATAGCGTGGTCCGGGTGACTCCCAGAGCAGCGGCGGCATCAGTGATCGTCAGGTTCAGCGGCTCAATGCACTGACGCAGCACGAATGTACCGGGGTGGGGAGGATTCTTCATGGGCATGGTCAACCATCGTAATGCGTTACGTTACTCAGGTCAATCATGATCCTGACTTACCTACGCCCGCACCACCAGCACCGGGCAGGGGCCGAGTTGGATGACTCGATGCGTGGTCGAGCCGAAGACGGCGAGGTCTACGGCGTTGCGTCCGCGCACGCCCATTACGATGAGATCGGTTTCCGCCTCGGAGGCATATGCGATGATTTCCTCGTAGGCCTGCCCGCTCAGCACGATGGGAGTAATGGACGCCCAGTTGCGCGCGTCTTCGGGGACAAGCTGCTCAAGGCTTTCGGATGCGCGAGCTTTCTGATCCGGAGTCTCCTTTCCGTCTTCGAGCACGTGCAGCAGCGTGACCTCAGCCTGGTATTGCATGCCCAGCGAGAACGCGTATTCGAGCGCGCGCGGGGAGTGCTCAGAAAAATCGACGCAGCAGGTGATTTTGCGCAAATGGACGGGCTCCTGCGCGCTCTTTGGGCTGACGAAGTTGCGGGTGGGCTCGTGAACGGCGAGCACCGGGGATTGCGATTTGCGCAGAATCGACTCGGTGGTCGAGCCGGTGACGAAGCGGTCGAGTCCGCGGCGGCCATGCGTCCCCATTACAATCAGGTCCACCTGGCGCTCCTTTGCGAACGACAGGATGGAGTCAGTGGCGAAGCCCATCTTTACCACCAGTTCGCTTTGGCCCACATCTCCCGCCTGCTTTTCCACGAGTTTCGCGAGCTGCGCCCGGGCATTGGTGGCCTGCTGCGTATAGACAGTGTCAATGACGGTGGAGGAAAGGAACGTGGGATCAATGGTGATGAAGCGCACAACGTGGAGAACGATCAGCTTTGAGTTGTAGTGGCGCGCCAGCGAATGGGCGTAGTCATAGGCGCGCGCGGAGAATTCCGAGAAATCGACAGGGCAGAGGATAGTTTTAAGCTCCAGCATGGTTTGCCACCTTTCTGTATAGGGATGCCACCCCTTGGGGCTGGTTGGCTGGAACAGCGCGCCCACTTCCGGCTCCGGGGTTGTTAAGATAGCAGAGGTATTCCTATTTGATGGGGTGAGGCTTCCATTTATGGCAACAGCAACAATTGAAAACGCAGCGGTGCAATTCAAAGTGGCGGATATGTCCCTGGCTGACTGGGGACGCAAGGAGATTTCCATTGCCGAGCATGAGATGCCCGGCCTGATGGCGATTCGCCGCAAGTACTCGGCAGAGAAGCCGCTGAAGGGCGTGCGCGTAACCGGCTCGCTGCACATGACCATCCAGACCGCCGTGCTGATTGAGACGCTGGTGGACCTGGGCGCGGACGTGCGCTGGGCAAGCTGCAACATTTTCTCCACGCAGGACCACGCGGCGGCTGCGATTGCGGCGGCGGGGGTTCCGGTTTTTGCATGGAAGGGCGAAACGCTGGAAGACTACTGGTGGTGCACATACCAGGCGCTCAGCCACAAGGACGGAAAAGGTCCTCAGCTTATCGTGGACGATGGCGGCGATGCCACGCTGCTCATCCACAAAGGCTATGAGCTTGAGGACGGCGACGGATGGGTCAACACGCCAGGGGACAACCACGAAGAACAGGTCATCAAAGACCTTCTGAAGAAGGTTCATGCGGAAGACCCGCAGCGCTGGCACAAGCTGGCGAAGGAGTGGCGCGGGGTATCGGAAGAGACGACGACGGGCGTGCACCGGCTCTACAAGATGAAGGAAGTGGGCAAGCTGCTGGTTCCGGCCATCAACGTGAACGATTCGGTCACCAAGTCCAAATTCGACAACTTGTACGGCTGCCGCGAGTCGCTGGCCGACGGCATCAAGCGGGCTACGGACGTAATGGTTGCGGGCAAGGTCGCGGTGGTTTGCGGATACGGCGACGTGGGCAAGGGTTCGTCGCATTCGCTGCGCGGAATGGGCGCGCGGGTCATTGTGACGGAGATTGACCCCATCAACGCATTGCAAGCCGCGATGGAGGGCTTTGAAGTCGCCACCATCGAAGACACGCTCGGACGCGGCGACATTTACGTTACCTGCACGGGCAACGTGGATATCATCACGCTGGAGCACATGAAGGCCATGAAGGACCAGGCCATCGTCTGCAACATCGGGCACTTCGACAACGAAATTCAGATGGATCGCCTGAACGCCGAAAAGGGCGCGAAAAAGCTGAACATCAAGCCGCAGGTGGACCAGTACACCTTCCCCAACGGCAACAGCATCTTCGTTCTCGCTGAAGGGCGACTCGTGAATCTTGGCTGCGCGACGGGACATCCGAGCTTCGTGATGAGCAACAGCTTCGCGAACCAGACGCTGGCGCAGATCGACCTCTGGAAGAACAAGGACACCTACAAGATCGATGTCTACACGCTGCCCAAGAAGCTGGACGAGGAAGTAGCGCGGCTGCATCTTGAAAAGATCGGCGTGAAGCTGACGAAGCTTTCGCCCAAGCAAGCTGATTATCTCGGAGTGCCGCCGGAAGGGCCGTACAAGGCGGATCACTACCGCTACTAAGGCGGTTCAGGAACCAGACGCGCGGGAGGGCTAAGCCTTCCCGCGCATTTTCTTTGGCCCTATGGATTGATCTGAATGCTTTTGCAGTTCGTCATCGCGATGCTGCTCGGATTACATGTGGTGCCTGGGTCGCTGGAGTTATAGGTTCCGGAGGCTGTCGACATTGCAGTATATGGTCCGTTGTCTCCGTGGGAGAGCGAGAGACTGGTGATGTCCGGGTTGAAGTGGTCGCCTATGTTGCAACAGAAATTACAGGCTCGTGCGGCGTGGATGGTGAGTTGTTGCCCGACGTTCATGCTGATTGGGCCTTCGGGCGGCGGAACATTGATTTTCGGTTGATTCGGCATACATTCTCCTTTGCCTCGCAATTCTGCGAGGCACAACAGCCACTACTTGCGGGGAAGGTGTAAACGCGGGTCCTGAAACAGGCTCTGGAGCGTGGGCTCGTCTCGAATCTGTCCGAGCGGCAGCCCCTTTCCGAAAGCCTTCTCAACATACTCCAATGCGTGCGCGCGGTCGCCCATGTTCTCGTAGGCTTCTCCAACATCGGCGAGAATACTTGGGTCATTGGGCGCGAGTGCCAGGGCGGTCTGGATACGGGCCTCCGCCTTCTGGTTCTGCTTGTCCTGAGCATAAAGATAGGCGAGCACGGCCTGGGTCTGGGCATCGTTGGGCTGCTGCTTCGCTGCCTTTTCCGCGAGCGTTTCGGCGTGGCGCCGCGCATCCGCGGCGGCGGCATCTTTCTTCTGCCACTGGTCGGCGATCATCAGAAAGTTCCATACGACGTAATCGCCGGAGCTGATTTTGAGCGCTTGTTCCAGTGCGGCCTCCGCTTCGGCGGGACGGTGCCCCATCAACATCAGGTCTCCGAGATTGGCATAAGCGGCATAGCTGGGGGCCAGTTGCAGGGACTTGCGGAGAGCCTGTTCCCCCATCGGGAGCAGCTTCGGGTCCGAGGAATCCACGATGATGCCTCCCAGATTGGAGTAAACCTGGGCATTATCCGGAGTGATCTGAATGGCGTGCTGATCGGCTTGCACCGCCTCCGGATACTTATTCTGGCGGTCGTAAAAACTTGCCAGAGCGGAGTAACCCTTCCATGAATCGGGGCGGAGAGCCGCAGCTTTTTGAAAGGCGGCCCCGGCTTCGGAGATGCGTCCGGCATTCTCATATGCAATGGCAATGCCGGTTTCGGCATCGGCGTCGTGCGGATCCAGGCTGAGCGCACGCTGAAACTCCTGCACGGCCAGGTCATGTTTTCCCGTCGCCTCATGGATGCGTCCGAGGGTGACAAAAACGGCGGGAATGGTGCCGTCGAGCTCCGCCGCCTTTTGCGCGTTGGCCTCCGCTTCGGTCAGCCATTTCGGGTCCTTGGTAATGACGTTCTTGGTCCGGTAGGCTTCGCCCAACTGGGCATAGCCGAGCGCAAAGCGGGGGTCGGTCTGGATGGATTGCTGAAGCGCCGATATTGCCTGGTCCAGATTGCCGGGCTTGTCGTAGCGCTGCATATACCCGAGCGCCTTCAGATAATCCTCATAAGCGGCGGGGCTGGCCGCGCTGGCGGCGCTGTTCAGCGAACCGCCGGCCGTGGATATCTTCATCAACCGGGCCAGCCGCGTCAGAGCCTCATCCTGCAGCGTGGAAAGATCGCCCGCCTGGTCCTCTACCGCCGCTGACCCAATCTGGCGAAGGTTGCGCGTGTCCACCAAGGCCAGGTTCAGCCGTACATCCTGCCCATTGCGCTCCACCGAACCCTGAAGGGCGAGCGTCGCGCCCAGCTTGCTGTACGCGCTCGCCGGGTCGGTAATGTTGAGCCGCCGCACCTCGCTGGTCGGAATCACCCACAGCGAGTTGGACTGTTCGCCAAGATTCGACAGCCGCCCGG
Source organism: Acidobacteriaceae bacterium (assembly GCA_050746465.1). Taxonomy (GTDB): domain Bacteria; phylum Acidobacteriota; class Terriglobia; order Terriglobales; family Acidobacteriaceae; genus Silvibacterium. The sequence continues at coordinate 4,872 of JBOGMA010000134.1, read as the reverse complement.
CCAGCGAATCCATGAGCCCCTGCACCAGAGCGGCGTTCTGCGGGTTGTTGCCGATGTTGTCAAACGGCAGCACGGCGATGTGCTTCGCCTGCTCAGTCGGCGCAGCGGTAAAGAAATGCTGATGAATATATGGAGTAAAAATCCCAACGGCAGCAAAAATAACCGCGGCAATCACCAGGACAATGGGAAGAAGACGCGAGCGTCTGGCCGGACGCGGCGCTCCCCATAACGAAACCGAAGCCTGCTCCCGTGCCTTGCGGATACTTGCGGAGGGGCGTGTTGATTTCTGCGTTCCCACTGGAAGCGGCGTTTGGGCGAGTTGGCCCTGAAGGCTTTCCAGATCGGCCAGCAACTCCGCGCAGTTGGGGTAGCGTTCGGCGGGATTCTTGGCCAGCGCGCGGTAGAGCACCTGCTGAAGCCCGGGCGGAAGCTCATCCAGACCCCGCGGCGGCTCGTTGAGGATCGCGACGATCATGGACGGAACGGTCTCGCGGTCAAAAGGATTGTGCCCGGTGAGCATTTCGGCCAGCACGCACCCGAGCGCCCAGATGTCGGTGCGATGGTCAAACTCATTGCCCATGGCCTGTTCGGGAGACATGTAGGCCACGGTTCCGGTGAATCCGGTCTGGGAGGCGGTTTCCGAAGTAGCAGCCGAGGCCAGGCCGAAGTCCACAATGCGGACTCCGCCGGAAGCGGTCAGCATCACGTTGGAGGGCTTGATGTCGCGGTGAACGATTTTGTGTGCGTGCGCCTCGGCAAGACCGTGGGCCATCTGAATGGCGATGCGAACCGCGTCAGCCGCGCTCATCGGAGTCTTGCGTATCCGCTCGGCGAGCGATTCGCCGTCGTAGAACGCCATCACGATGCAGGAGCTTCCGTCCTCCACATCTTCGATTCCGTAGATGACGCCGACGTTGGGGTGGTCCAGAGCCGATGCGGTTCGCGCCTCGCGCAGAATACGGTGGCGGCTGGCTTGGTTCTCGCCCATTTCAGGCGGCAGGAATTTGAGAGCGACAGTGCGTTCGAGCCTGACGTCGAGCGCCCGATAAACGACGCCCATCCCTCCGGCCCCGGCTATGCCAAGGATTTTGTAGCCGTTGGCGACGATTTCGCCGACCGACAGGTTGCGCTTCAATTCCGGCATGGCGCGGGTCTCCGAACAGGGTTCTGGATCACGGAGAGAAAAGAGCGCGTGATGGCCGAATAGTAAATGCCCCGGCAAACGAGTTGCAAGAACGCGCCGCCGCGCCGGCCAAGGTGACAAAATCGCCGATCCGGGAGCATTCTGCTCTTGTGAGCTTAACGACCGAGTCGCAATCCGTGTTCCTCATTGACGGCGCAGAAAAGCGATTGCTGAAGCTGGATCCGCTGCCCTTCAACGTGGGGCGTCTGCCGGAGAATTCGCTGGTTCTTACCCAGCCCTTTGTCTCCCGCCACCACGCCGCCATCGCTATGGAAAGCGGCCAGTTGGTTCTAACCGACGCGGGCAGCCGTCACGGAACCTTCGTCAACGGCAGGAAAGTCGACAAGCGGGTGCTCGCGCCCCATGATCGCATCCAGTTCGGCTCGCTCCAGGCTCCGGTTCTGGTGTTCGGAGAAGAAGCGCCGGAACCGGCCACAACCCAGCATGATTTTCTCGGAAAGCTCCAGGCGCTCAGCGAAACCACCTCCGAGCTGCGTAAGCTGCGCTGGCTGCTGGACGCGGCCCGCGACCTGAACGATGCGGGAGCGGTGGAAAGCGTGCTTGCCTCGCTGATCGAAGCGACTCTGACTCTGACCAAGGCCGAACGCGGCTACGTGCTGCTCACGGGCGCCGATGGTGAACTTACCCTTGCCGCTGGCCGTGACTCCGCCGGCAACCGCCTCGAAGACGCCGGCAGCCTTTCCCAGACCGCCATTCGCCGCGCCACAGAGAGCGGCAGCGAGTTCATCCTTACCGACACGCTCAGCTCTTCCGACACTCCGCTGTCGCACAGCATGGTTGCGCAGAACCTCCGCACCGTTATCTGCTTTCCGCTGTTGCGTCGCCGCGATCCGTCCCGCGATGCCGGCGGATCACCCGGTTCCGGGATTCTTGGGGTCCTGTACCTTGACAGCCGCTTCGTTCCCGGCAAGCTCACCGGCATCGATCATGACATGCTGCGGACCATTGCCCGCGAGGCTGCTGCGCTGGTTGAAAACACCGCCATGGCTGCCGCCCAGGAGCAGGCCCGCCAATATCGCGAAGAGATGGAGATCGCCGCCAAAATTCAAAAGGGCCTGATGACCATGCGGCACCCTGAGCTCAGCTTTGCCGGCATCGAGGCCATGAGCGTTCCATGCAAGGAAATCGGAGGAGATTTCTTCGACGTTGTCAGCGATGGCCGCTCACTTTCCGTGGCGCTTGTTGATGTCTCGGGCAAAGGCATCTCCGCCGCGATTCTAGCTTCTACGCTTCAGGGAATGCTGTACATGCAGCTCAGTTCCGGGCAATCCCTGGAGCAGATTGCCACGGTCATCAATTCCTATCTCTGCACGAAGGATGTGGGGAAATACGCCACCATGGTTTTGCTGCGACTGAACGCCGATGGCGCATTGGAGTTTGTGAATTGCGGCCACGTCCAGCCGCGCGTGCATTTCTGCGGCCAGGTTCGACGGCTGGAGAGCGGCAGCGCGCCCGTTGGCCTGTTGCCGGAAACGACCTTCGCAAGCTCACGAATCCAGTTGAAGCCCGGTTGCCGGGTTCTGCTGGTGAGCGATGGAGTGACGGAAGCAGAAAATTGCGATGGAGAGATGTTCGGCGACGAACGGCTGGATGCAACTCTGGCTGAGCTTGAGCTAAAACAGTTTGCGGCTTCACTCTGGCAGTTCTGCGGGGCGGAACCACTGCGGGACGATTGCACCATGGTCGAGCTGATCTATCGCGGCTGAGCGGCGATTTCGAAACGAGACTCTCAATCGCCGCTCGCAAACGTTAAGTGCGTTGTTAAGCAGCGCGCCGTTCTTCCGGAGGCACTGTTGTTGTGGTCGCGGTTGTCCCGGTGGTGGTGGTGGTGGTTAGTCTTCCGCGGGTTCCACGTTCCGCTCCATGGATGCCGCCCCACGCAGCCGCCAACATGGCCAGCACGAGTGCGACAAACAGCCAGTATCCGCCAGTCGTGACAATGCTATCGAGGCGGTAGGGGCTGGCGACGGCGATTCCGGTAGTGCCGCCGACTGTGCCGATCAGCGTGAAAGCCACGATGAGCACGGCTGAGAACACCGACATTCCGAACGTGACCAGGCCCGCATACATACCCATATTACGAGTGGTCGCGCCGGTGAGCCGCCCCGCCAGTTTCCCCCCGCAATACAGCGCGATGATCGAGAGAATCACCATCCAGATTCCAAGGCCGGCGCTGATTCCGGGACCGACAGGATTGGCGGAAACCGGGTTGGTCGCCGACCCGAAGATCGCCGCCCCCAGGACGCCGAACGTAATTTCAATTGCAAGGAACAAAAACGTGCCAGCGAATATCCCTGTCCACGAAAACGCCCGATGCACCGGAACGGCAGGATATTCCACGTATTGAGTGGCCATTTGTAATACTCCCTTCTACGGTGGTCAACAGGCTCACCTATAAGTTGGGATGGTCTAACGGCAATCTCAAGATGTTCGGATTCTGGCGGTTAGCCTGCGTTTGAGCATGATGGAAAAGGGTTCCGGCGTCCCTGCCGGTATGTAACTTCTTTGGTCAGAACATCAAGGGGAGCATCCAGTTCGCCCCACTCAAATCACTGCCTGTCTCGATCTTTCGCTATTCCGCTCAACTCCGCATGGCCGCTCAGGGAACCGTCCCGAAGCACAACCGCAACCCATGGAGTGGATGCATCGACGATACGGGCATGCCATGTGATTGCTCGCTCACCGTGCACGCCCAACTCGACTGAGACAGTTCCTGATTCCGCTACGGCGAGGTTGTCGGCGCGGAGCGTGAAGGAATGCTTTCCGGCGCCTTCGATCCGTGCGCGAATGGTGATCTCTTGAGGACCTGCGGGCTCGGAGGAAACGGTGAACGTGACGGCATGTTCTGTGCGGAGGTCAACGTGATATACGCCGCCCGCCAATGCCGTGAGCGAGGTGCGGGCGGCTCCTGTTTCGATGAGATAGCGGCCCTGCGGGAGTGCGGCGTGAAAGGTACCGTCCGCAGCGGCTTGAGAAACGATGACCCTGTGGGTTTGCGCATCGACGAGTCGGATTTTGTTGCGGGTCCCGGGGTCGGCAATGCCGCGCACGATTGCCGGACCGTTTAGGTCGCTCATCAGCCATATCCACTCGCCTACAGGCTGCGTCCAGACTTCTTTGTAGGTCCAGCAAATCTGGTTCGGCCAGTAGGGCTCATCGGCGATGCCTTTGGTTTCAATGCCGACGGGAAGCGCGCCGACCATCTGGCCTGAACGGACGCTGTAGAGCGGGGTCCAGTCATATCCTTCTCCGTACATAATGCTTGCCGAAAAAGGATTTCTCCCAATCAGCCACTGCGCCTGCTGCTGAGCGAGGTTTTCACCCGCGATGTCCCCGCGCAACTGCGCTGCCGTGGAGAGCGCTTTGGCCTCAGAGAGCAGGACGCTGGAGTTTCCGCGGAACTGAAACCATACCGGGTAACGGCGAAGGTAGAAATCGTCCCCGAGAGGCAAGCCCCGCTTTACTTCCGCCACAAACATGTCTCGGGATGCGGTTTCGAGCGCTCTCCATGAAGGGGATTGCGGAAGAATGGCTGCGCCGCTGATGCGGTAGATCCCGGCGGGGAGCACGTGATAGGGCGCGTCCAGGCTGGCCGCAGCCTGCTGGTAGTACCTGGAATATAGGACGATGGCTGAGTACCACTTGATCCAGTTTGCGTTGTCAGGCAG
>JBOGMA010000133.1:0-2864 GCA_050746465.1 Acidobacteriaceae bacterium | reverse complement strand
TCGCTGAGCGCATCGAGGGCAATACGCAGCGGCGTGCGCCAGGCCTGGCTCCAGCCAGGCGTGCCGGCATTGCAGCCGCAGTTGGAGCGCCAGCGCTCGACGCCGTGGGCGCAGCTCCAGGAGGTGTTCTCGGCAATTTGCGCCTCGTACTCGGGCGGGAAAAGCTCCAGAAACTGGCCGTAGTTGGTGAGTTGCGCGTGTCCTTCGCTCTCGATGCGCTTCAGGGTCCAGGCCAGCGCCATTTCTCCCAGGCGATGGTGGTGGCCATAGCTTTCGCCGTCGGTGGCGACGTGGACAAGCTGGCCGCGATGGTGGCTCTCCTCTGAAAAGCCGTCGAGGAGGCGCTGCACGAAGCTATCTCCGTCGTTCAACAGGCCCTCGAAGGCGATGGCTCGTGAGATCGGTCCGTTGTAGAAGAAGACGGCAATGGATCGGTCGCCACTGAGGCGCACTTGATAGGCGCGGGTGGTATCGACTGAGGCATTGGGAGTTTCCATCCAGCCTTCGTTTTCTGGATAGAGAGCGCGCTCAAAGCTCATTTGCGCGCCGTGGCCGTCCTTCATGGAGCGGACGCGAGCGCACTGGTGCGGGGCGAGTACGACAAAGCGGATACCCTCGTCGGCAAGCAATTCCAGAGAGGTAGCATCGACGGCGGTTTCCGGGAGCCAGATGCCTTCGGGCATGCGCTGAAAACGGTATTTAAAGTCGGCGATGCCCCAGCGAATCTGGGTAATGCGGTCGCGAGTGGAGGCCAGTGGCAGGATGACATGGTTGTAGACCTGGGCCATGGCCGATCCGTGTCCGCCGAAGCGTTTCTGGCTGTTGGCGTCGGCATCAAGAATTTTGCGGTAGACGCGGCCGGCGTTGACCTCGAGCCAGGAGAGAAGGGTGGGGCCGAAGTTGAAGCTCATACGCCCGTAGTTATTGAGAATACGGATGATACGGTTTTCGACGTTGACGATGCGGGCGGCTCCGTTGGGAGCGTAGCACTCGGCGGTGACACGCTCGTTCCAGTCGTGGTAGGGAGCGGCGGAGTCCTGCGTTTCTACGGTTTCGAGCCAGGGATTCTCGCGAGGAGGCTGATAGAAATGTCCGTGAATGCAGACATAGCGCCGCGGCGATGGCCGGTCGTAATTCTCCATCCTCCTACTTTACAGAATCGAGCGGCCAGCGTTCAGCGATCAAGGTGCTGGCCGCCCAACCCACGGTTTAGTTACTCCTACCGGATCTATGACTTAACGGGAACCACAACCAGGCCGACGAGGTCGGAGCCATTGATACCGGTTCCGGTGACCTTGTATGGCGATCCAGGTGCAGGAGCGATGCCGGTCGAGGTCACGTTGAATACGTACAGGTCGGATGTGGCGTCGGGATTGCCGGAATCATAGCTGATGGCGTAAAGATGGTTGCTCTTGTCCCACGCCACCTGATCGATTTCCACGTTCGGCAAAACGGTCGCCAAAACGGTGGCCGGAGCCGCTCCGTTGAAGCGGAAGACCTGCACGCCTTTTAATCCTGACACGGCGACATACGCGCCCGACCAGGACATGGCCATTGCACTCGGGAACGGCTGGACGGCGGGCATGTTGGCCCAGGTATTGGTTGACTGGATGGCGCCGGTGTTGTTGTTGATGGTGTAGCTCGCCAATTGGAAGACGTTGCTGCCGGCGAACGGCGTGTCCATGACGACGGCGAGGTGACTTGCAGGGTCGGCGGCGATGGAAAATGGGTAGTAATCGCTGCTCTCGACGGAGGGGTTCGGGGTGGGGTCCACTTTGCTGAAGCTGGAGTCCTGAACGAGATCGCCCGCTGAGGCCCGGCGGTAGACCTCAAAGCTGCTGGCGTAGGGATCAGAGTAAATCCCGTAAGTGAAGAGGTCGTTGCTGCTGACCGTATAGAGCGGGATGGCCGCGGGGCTGCGGTAGCCCAGGGTCGTATTCACCGCGTCCCCCAGGAAAGTGAACCCGCCGTCCTCACTGAGTTTATAGGTCTGCCACGCGCTGCAGACGGTGTTTCCTGAGGAGTCGGTCGCACCCCAGAGCTGCACGGAGAAATACTGGCCGGTGTGGTCGAGGATGGCGGCGCCCGACGTGCTGCCGCAGTTCGCGCCAGCGTAACTCGCCGTGTCGATTTGGCCCAGTTGCGGGCCGACGGCGCCGCTCTGATTTTTGCTGTTTACTCCCACCCTGTAGGCGTGGAGGTAATTAGTGCCAACGCTAATGAGCAGGACCTGACCGCGAACTGCTTCCATCTGGCCGGTGTCGGCGAAGGCTGAACCTTTCACGAGTGTGAGCTGACCGGACGTGCTGGCGTTATAGACATAGACGCCTACTTTGGATTGAACATAGACGTTGGCGACCGTTCCGCGTATCTGGGAAAAGGATGGGGCTGCGGTGAGCAGCCCAAGGGAGAGAGCGAGCGCAACGCCCGCCATTGTGTATCGCATAAAGACCGGACCTCCAAATAGCCTTTTGTGAGATGCCGGTCCGGCAGTTCGAGGGTTATAACTTAATGCAACACGGCGGTCACAGGTTTGATCAGGCGAAAGCCGAGATTCGCATTACGACGTTTTCTTACCTCATCCTCTGAGGAGCGAGCCGACGATTCCGCCCACGACCCCCGATTCCGTATTCTGCCGGGCCTCTTGTGCGGGCAGGTATTGCGCGATTTGATGAGCGAGGCGCGAGATGGGGAGCGTTTGCAGATAGACGCGGCCGGGGCCGGTGAGGGCGGCGAGGAAGATTCCGTCTCCGCCGAAGATCATATTGCGGATGCCGGGGACGCGGGTGATCTGGAAGGAAACGTTGGAGTGGAAAGCGCCGACGTGCCCGGGATGGACGCGGAGAGTTTCTCCGGGACCGAGA
>JBOGMA010000132.1:0-5090 GCA_050746465.1 Acidobacteriaceae bacterium | reverse complement strand
GCGACGTCGCCAAACTGGCCGTAGGCCGATGAGTTGAACGTCACGCCCGGCGTGAGTTGAATGAGTCGAAAGCTGCTGCGGCCATTCAGCGGCAAGGTGCTGATGGTGCGCGCGGTAATGACCTGGCCGGTAGACGACGTTTGTGTATCGAGCAGCGGAGGCGCTCCCGTGACCACTACGGTTTGCTTCACGGAGCCGACCTCAAGCTGGATATTGATTTGCGCGACCTGTGCGACCTGAAGAGTAATGCCACCCCGCTTTACTTGATTGAAGCCGGTCCTTGAGACGGTGACCTCGTAACCGTCGGCGGGAGGAAGAAGAGGCACCACATAGTTGCCGGCGGCGTCCGATTTGACGACGACTTTGATACCGCGGGCGCTGTTCGCCACAACGACGGTTGCGTCCGGAATCGCAGCGCCACTGCTGTCGGTGATTCGACCGGTGAGTTGCGCGGTCTGCTGCTGTGCGACAGCGCTGAGCGCGACGCAGAGGGCCACGGGGAACAGGAGCGCGATGAGCTTGCGAGTTGACATTGGTTTCTGCCTCCAAAAGAATGTGACGAGTCGTGACTGTGACCTGCTGTTGTTGTTGCAGGACTCCCGGTTTCAGGCTCCGTTCGACTTTGAGAGCCAGTATTTGCAATCGTTTACAATTCCCAAACCTTATAGTGCACAGAAATTATCGTTGTGAACGTTTCCATATCGCATTGAATGTGCGTCAATGCTAAGAATCCACAGCGGCATGGTCAATGGTTCGATTCGCGCATTTTGGAATAGTCCTGTAGAACTATGTGGTTTTTGATGTCCATCCGTTAGAATTCGCTGAAGCATCAGGTGTATGGTGAGCGAACCGATTCGAATTTTCGTCGTGGATGATCATGCCGTGGTCCGGCTGGGTCTGAAGACCATGCTGGAGAGCGAGCCGGACATGAAGGTTGTGGGAACCGCGGCGAGCGGAAGGGAAGCGCTGCAGATGATTCCGCAATTGTCGCCCGATGTGGTGGTCACCGATTTGCGCATGCGCGAGATGAGCGGCGAGGCGATGCTGGACGAGCTGCGCCGCAGTTGTCCGAAGGTCCGTTCCGTTGTGCTGACGACGTATCGCTCGGACGAAGATGTTTTTGGTGCGATGAAGGCGGGGGCGATGGCTTACATTCTGAAAAGTTCATCGCTGGAGCAGGTGACGGAGGCGATTCGCAAGGTGCATGCGGGGGAGCTGTCGATTCCGCCGCACATTGCAAACCAGTTAGCGCAGCGGCTGGGAAGAAATCCGCTGAGCACGCGGGAACTGGAGATCTTGCGCCTGGTTGCGCATGGAATGAAAAATTTCGAGATCGCCGATAAGCTGTCGATCAGCGAAAACACCGTTCGGAACCACGTGGTGAGTCTTATGGGCAAACTAGGAGTGCGTGACCGGACGGAAGCGACCGCGGTCGCTTTGCAGCAGGGACTGGTGCGGTTGGACGAAGGGTAGAGTTTCGATTACTCATCGACCCGCGCGAGTTCACGCGGGGCTTCGCTGTGCCGTTTCAATATGTGGCGCACCCAATCCGTGACGGTTACTCGTCGTCCATAGGGAGAACGCACTGAGATAACCGTGCCCTTTCCCGGCGCGCTTATGATTTCGAGTTCAGCGGAAACAGTTTCGCAGCGACGGCGCATAGTTTCAATGCCGAAGCCGCCGGACTCCTGCTCGATGAATCCAATTCCGTCGTCGCGTACTTCGAACGTAACGGTTTTGGATTCGTAGCGAAGGCACAGCACGATGGTGCTGGCGCGGCCGTGGCGGATGACGTTGCTGATCGCTTCACGTCCCACCTGGAAAAGGGTATCGCGCACAGGGAAAGAAAGCTCGCGCGGAGTGCCCTCGCGGTTGAGGACGAGCGGAAGCGTATCGGCGTTTAACATGCGGACCGCGTAGTGTTCGAGCGCAACCAGGAGGTCACGTCCTCCGTCCGCTTCAGGATGAAGTGCGGCGATGCCGGCACTGGCTTCGCGATGGGTCTGCGCAACGATGTCGCAGGCAAGATCAAGTTTTTCCTTGAGGTCGGCGGGCTTGCTCAGGGCTCCGCCCCGGACCATGTTTCTCATGCCCTGGAGATGAAAGCCGATGCCGGCGAAGCTCTGCGCCAGGGTGTCGTGCATTTCGTGGGCGAGGCGCTCGCGTTCGTTGAGGATGGCGCGCATTTTCCAGCGTTCGATTCTGAGATAGAGGAACAGGCCAAACAGAACTGTGAGCGCCAGGGGGATGAGGACCCAGAGAATGCGCGGGCCCGTCCACCATGGCGGCCCAGCGAGCACTTCGATATCAGTAGGAGAGCGGGTAAGCAGGGTAAAGGCGGCGCCGTTGGACACAAGTCCGGCGCCTAGAACGCAGATGCCGTGGACGCGAAGCCAACTCCCCGGCTGCCAGGCATCATACGCGGCGCGCGACAAGGAGTTTCGCAGGATGGTGGTGAAGGACTGCGACTCATCACCCATTTTCAGCACGATGGTTCCATCAGGGTCCAGATGTTTGGAACGCAGGTAGCCGCGTATTTCCACCAGAGATGAATTGAAAGCGCCGCTGGCGGCCTGGGTGCTGGAGATGGAAAGGGGCACGGCCAATGTGCGGTCCCACAGCAGGCGAATGCTGGAGGCTTCAATGCGGGAGGTGTATCCGGAATTCGCGAGCGTTCCGGTGATTTCGATTTCGTCGCCTAAATTCAGCGGGAGAGGTTTTTTCACCTGGACGGCGATGCCGGCAGAGGTGTCCTGCACGTAGAGCGGATGCGTGAGGGTGACGACTCCACGGATTCGAACTGGAGGCGCGGGCAGATTCATGTTCCTCAGGCTTTCGATGGGAACCAGAGCCGGGGGCGTTCCGGGAGCTTCCGGAGAGAGCAGAAAATTTGATTGCTGGTAAACTCGCGGCGAGCCGTAGGACAGCGGAAAATCCTGCGCGCGCATGCGGTTGTACTGGGCCTCACTGTCCGGAAAAACGGGATGCCCGACGGAGGAAGCGTGGGCGCGGATCGCCTCCCAATCAGACAGGGTGGCGCGTTGCACGGAGATGTTCCTCCACGCGCCACCGGTGGCCATGGAACGAAGTCCCACCTTGCCTTTCGTGACACAGGGATTTTCCTCAAAAGCAGCCGATGCGGTTTGGCCTGTTTTTAGATTTGTCGCGGAGGCTGCAATGTGACAGTCAACGGCAACCACTTTGAGGTGGTACCAGGTGGAAGGTTCGACGCCGCCCGGCATGGCGATGGGCTGCGCTTCCATCCATCCGTAATCAGCGCGGCCAATGATGAGCGCGGATTCCAGGCTTCTGAGGCCAACGTAGTAACCGTTGTAAGAGTCAATACCCCGCTGTTCCTTTCCGGCCCGGACAATGACACCGACATCCCCTTCATGGCCCAGTATTTCGAGGTCAGCCTGCATGGTGTAGTTGGTCCATTTCGGGGAACCCGTGACCAGTTTTGCTCCGCGCTCATCGGAACGGTTGAAGAGAGTGCCGTTTGTGAGTTGCCAAGTGCCTCCGTAAGGCTGCCATTCCTTCGCGCTGCGAGAGGCGAACGAGTCATGGTAGGGGAGGGAAGGCCCCTCGAAATGCCGGACGAGCACGACGGCCAACACCGCAAGGGCAAGCGCTGCAGCGATTGCCATGGCTGTCGAAATACGACTGCGGCGGGTCATGGCGCGGGTCTCCATCGCAGAGACAGGATCTGCTGGATTCGAGCCTGGTCAACGTTGGCGCGCGTCACAAGTACCGGGTCCACCAGTCGCCGTTCCGGGACCGTCTGGCCGTGCCTCTCAGCAACGATCTGGTGGACAGCGATGTTTCCCATGGTCCGGGTGTCTTCGATTACAAGCGAATCGATTCCTCCGCGACGCAGCAAAAAGAGCAGGTCGATGGTCTGGTCGCATCCGATGACTTTTATCTTGTCCTGCGACGCACCATTGTGTACGGCCGCGGCTGCGCCCCTGGTTTCGTTGATTCCGACGGCGAAAATCGCGGACAAGCCCGGATGCGCGGCGATAGCCTGCTCCGAGGCCAATTCTGCTTGTCCGAAGCTCATCGATCTGGGTATTTCTTCCACCACGTGGACTGCCGGAGCGAACTGATGCAGGGCACGTTCGAAGGCGTCAGCCCGCTCTACGCTGCCGGGAGAAAGCGAATCAACACCTAGCACCAACACCTGCCCCTTGCCGTGGAGGATTTCGGCAGCGCGTTTCGCGGCGAGCGTGCCCATTTCTTCGGAATCATTCAGCACAAATGAAAGGCCGCGTTGCGGCGCGATTGGGATCGGAGACCCGAGGATAACGACCGGCATCTTTTTCGCGAGCGCTCGCTGGATTACAGTGTCGAGCGCGAAGGAGTTGTTGGGACTGAGAATCAAGCCATAGTCGCCGGCGCGGACGGCGGCTTCCGAAAGGCTGATTTGCTGCTCTACATCATCGTCGCGCGTGGGACCGCTCCAGTCGATGTCGAGTTTATGGTGGTAAGCGGCGTCGGCGGTTCCGCCATGCTCTGAAACCCAGATTTCCTCTGCTGAATCCCGTGGAATTACAGCGATGGTGGAATTGGGACGCGCGCGGCAGGCGATGCAGCACAGCGCGGCCGCAAGGAGGCAGAATGCCGAAAAAACCGCGCGTGACCTGGGAAGCATAGCGATTATCTTAGTCCATCGCATTCTGCGTCACTTGATGGCGCAGAGCCGGCGGAAGGGGAGGGGGTCTTTCCGCGAAGCGGCATACGCCGTATATAGACTAGCGTTTGTCTAAAGGGCGGACACAATGTTTGTTGTTGACACAAGTCTTTGGCTCCAGTTTAAATCCGAAGGGATTGCGGTTGAGTTCGCGGAACAAATAGAAAGCTGGTACGTGATGCGGAGATGGGTTGTTGCTGGGATTCTGGCTGCAATGTGCATGTGCGGTTGTGGAGGCGGAGGAGGGTCCACGCCACCTGCTCCGACTCTGCCGGTTGCTGCGGTTCCGTCGTTTATGCCTGCGCCGGGCTCGTATACTTCCGCGCAGAGCGTGACGTTGTCTGACACGACAAAGGGAGCGTCCATCTTTTACACGACCGACGGCTCCGCTCCCTCCACG
>JBOGMA010000131.1:0-16196 GCA_050746465.1 Acidobacteriaceae bacterium | reverse complement strand
TTTGCGTATTTCTTCACCGTCAAGATCAGCTTTTCCGGCTCCCCTTTGCGAACAAAGGCTTTCACATAAGGTGCAATATCATCGGGAATCCCGAACAGGTCCGACAGCAGGATGATGGGGGCTTCCGGATATGCCTGATTGACGAGCTTGGCGGCATCGGTCGCCTTCAGCCCTCCGGTCAGTCTGTAATCCAGCACCACCACATCAATTTTCTGGTTTGCCGGCATGTCCACGCCCTCGTTTCGGGCCAGCGCTGGGAAAGGCAAAAATCCAGCGCTTTTCAGAATCCAGCCATAAATCTGCAGATGAACTGGATCGTCATCAATAATCAGCACCGAGTGATCATCTTGCATTGAGGCCCTTTATCGAACGAATCGTGCAATTCAAAAAACGGCAGCCGAATCGGCGGAGGAAACCGGATGCGACTCCCGCCTCAGCCCAATCCTAAATAGATGTATCGCGTTCAGGTGCTTTAAGCAAGGTCATGCGCCCCCCCCGCTCCCCAGGGTGCGAGGAGGCGGCATGACGGCGGGAAGAATGTGAATCGCGCCTTCGGGATGTACCATTCAGGCAAGAATGCAACCCATCCTCCGCCACCTCCGCTATGCCATTTTGGCTTTGACGCTATTCTGTGCGGCGGCTACCTGGGGGCTCGACCCACATCAGAATCTGCGACATTATGGTTACCAGTCTTGGCAGACCGACAGCGGCCTGCCTCAGAACACGGTCCACGCCATCCAGCAGACCCGCGACGGGTACATGTGGTTCGCAACCGAGGCTGGTCTGGTCCGCTTCGACTCCGCAGCTTTCACCGTATTCACGCACAAGACCACTCCGCAACTCCCCAGCGATCTGATCTACGCGTTGATGCAGGACCGCTCCGGCGCTCTCTGGATTGGCACCGCCAACGGCATTGCTCAATATAAGGATGGGTCCTTCCACTCTTTCTCCGACACAGCAGCCACCGCTGTGTGGTCGTTTTTCGAGGATCGCGAGGGCAGGATATGGGCCACCACCTCTTCCGGCTTGTCACGGCTTGAGGGCTCGCGCTTCGTCAATGTGCCCGGCGTTCCACCGCTCAACGAGCACAGCCGCCTTCTCGCGCTGCCGGATGGCTCATTCTGGCTCTCAACCACCCAGGGACTCTTCCACGCCGCGCCTGGCAACGCCACATACTTCACTCTCATGGGCCGCGCATTCCCCGTTCAGGCCATCCAGACTGACGCCCACGGCCGGGTATGGGCCGCAATGAGCAGCGGCCTTGAGGCCTGTAGCATGGCCGGCTGTCAGCAGCTTTCCGCGCTCGCAAATAAGGATGTGCATGCCCTCGCGCTCATGCCTACGGGGGAAATGTGGGCTGGCGGAGACAGCGGCCTGTGGTCCTACGACCCCGCTGTTCCGAGCCCCCAGCCCCACGCCTACACGACCCACGACGGCCTGCCCGCGAGCTCGGTTAATCTGCTCTTCTGCGATCGCCAGGGCGCACTGTGGATCGGCACATCTGCCGGGCTGGCACGCCTTTATGGCGGTAAAATCGAATCCTTCAACCGCAGGGGAGGTCCTTCAAGCAGCATCCTTTTGTCGATCGCCGAAGATCGCGAGGGAGACCTATGGCTGGGCACTGAGTCTGGGGGAGTCGACATTCTGCGCAATCGCCCCTTCACCAGCTACACCGCTGAGGACGGAATCTCCGACGATCACGTTCTCGCCGTCTTGCAGGACCGCTCCGGAACAATTTGGCTGGGCACCGACGGCGGCGGCCTCGACCATGCCAGTCTCGACACCATCAATCAAAAGGGATTCTCTACGCTCTCCACTGTCAACGGCCTCTCCAGCAACATTATTCTGTCGCTCGCCGCCGCTCCGGATGGCGATCTGTGGGTGGGCACTCCTGACGGACTCGACCAGCTTCACAACGGCAAAGTCGTCAAGGTTTTCACCTCAGCCGACGGCCTGGCCGACGACTTCGCCCGCTCGCTCTATTTCGATAAACAGGGAACACTATGGATTGGCACCCGCCGCGGCCTCTCTCAATTCCGCGACGGCAAATTCACCACCTGGACCGCCCTTGATGGCCTTGGCAGCGATCTGGTCGGAGCCATGCAGCAGGCCCGTGACGGCGGTATGTGGATCGCCACACTCGGAGGCCTCACGCGTATGCAGGGCGGTCATTTCAGAAACTACGGGCAGCGGGACGGCCTCTCCAACCACATCGTCACCGCGCTGCACCAGGACACCGACGGAACGCTCTGGATCGGCACTCATGGCGGCGGCCTCAATCGCTGGCGCAACGGCGTGTTCAAGCCTGTCTCCACCAATGGCGCGGAGTTGCCCGCTAACATCTACAGCATCCTCTCCGATGACGGCGGCAATCTTTGGATCAGTTCCAACGAAGGAGTTGCCCGCATCAACCGCGCCGCGCTGAATCGCTACATCGACGGAGGCGCATCTTCCGTTCCGGTTCAGTCCTACGGCATTGCCGACGGCATGAAGATCAGCGAAGCCAGCAGCGGCGGCCATCCCGCAGCCTGGCGCATGCGCAACGGAACCCTGTGGTTCGCAACGCTCAAGGGCGCAGCCACCGTCGACCCCGCCCACCTCGATGCCAATCGCGTGCCGCCGCTCATGGCCATCGAGCGCTTCGCCGTGGATGACAAAGCAGAGCCTGCGGCCTCCGGCACGCTGAAAATTCCAGCCGGCAGCCGCCGATTTGCATTCGATTATGCCGCGCTCACTTTCGCCGCGCCCGGAAAAGTCCGCTTCCGCTACAAGCTCGACAGTTTCGACCATCACTGGATTGACGCCGGTTCGCAACGCAGCGCGTCGTACACCAATCTTCGCCCTGGCCGCTACACCTTCCTTGTGATGGCAACCAACAACGACGGCGTATGGAGCGCCGCCCCCGCATCGCTTTCCTTCCAATTACGGCCGTATTTTTACCAGACAATCTGGTTTTATGTGCTGATGTTCATAGCAGCCGCGCTGCTTGCCTGGTGCATTTATCTCTGGCGCGTCCGCCAGGTCGAGTCGCGCTTCAACGCTGTTCTCGCCGAGCGCAACCGCATCGCCAGGGAAATTCACGACACCCTTGCCCAGGGCTTCGTCGCTGTTTCCGTCCAGTTGCAAATTGTAGGGCGCACCTTGTCGCAATCCGCCGACACAGCTCGCCAGCATCTCGAAGAGGCGCAGGAGATGACCCGCGCCGGAATCGATGACGCGCGCCGTGCCATCTGGGAATTGCGCTCGCAGAACCCGGAAAGCCGCGATCTCGCTTCGCAACTGGCCCAAATGGCTGAGCGTATCGCCGCTCCAGATCAAATCAAAACCCGCGTCGAAGTTCATGGAGCCTATCACCCGCTCGCCGCGCAAACCGAAAGCGAGCTGCTCCGAATCGCTCAGGAAGCAGTCACGAATGTGGTCCGCCACGCCGCTGCGACCGAAATTGTGATTCAACTGCAATTCACCCGCCGCCGCGTAAAAATGAACATAGCCGACAATGGACGCGGCTTCAGCGGCGACCCGCCCTCTATGGTGGACGGACACTTCGGCCTCACCGGCATGCGAGAGCGCGCGCAGCAAATCGGCGGCAGCCTTAAAGTAATAAGCAGTGCCGGAGAAGGAACCCAGGTGCAGGTTGAAGCGCCGACAGGACGTGGAGTGCAATGAGTCCAAGCAAGGAACCGATTCGAATCTTAGTGGTGGACGACCACGCCATCGTTCGCAAGGGTCTGGTGGCGCTGCTCAATACTATCGAGGGCCTCTCCGTGGTCGCCGAAGCTTCTGACGGCGAGCAGGCCATCGAAGCACACCGGGCACACAGACCGGACGTTACGCTGATGGACCTTCGCCTGCCCAAACTTGGCGGCGCCGATGCTATCGCGAGTATCCGCCGCGAGAATCCCGCCGCACGGATCATCGTTCTCACCACTTTCGACGGCGATGAGGATATCTTTCGCGCCCTTCAGGCCGGAGCCAAAGGCTATCTGCTCAAAGGCATGGACGCGACCGAGTTGACCGAAGCCATCCGCGCCGTCTATGCGGGCAAATCCAAAATTCCCGCCTTCGTTGCAGAAAAGCTCGCCGGGCGCATGGGAGGCCCCGCGCTCACCACGCGGGAGTTGGATGTACTCAAGCGCATCGTAGCCGGGCGCAGCAACAGGGAAATTGGCGGCGACCTCCACATCTCTGAAGCGACGGTCAAAACCCATATCAACAGTATTCTCGGGAAGCTGGGCGTCAGCGATCGAACCCAGGCCGCCACTTCCGCGCTGCAGCGCGGGATCGTGTACCTCGAATAATCATCGGAGTCCGAATGCGAAGACTTTTTGCGATTGCAATTTTCATCCTCGGCTGCGGGCTGGCCTGCTCCGCACAACAGGCCGCCCGCGCAAGCTGGCGTCCCGCTACCGCATCGGAACTGAAAGCCTTGCTGCCCGCCCGCGCTCCCGTCGTGCAGGAACGCATCGAGACGGAGATGCGCACGGCCTCCGGCATCACCGACGGAAAAGGTAAATATGTCGCTGGCGTCGTACTCATTACCGCCGGATACTCCGCCGACGGCAAGTACTCCCATTTCTTCCTCACCCAGGTCCCGCTTCAAATCGGCGGCTTCGACCTTCCCCCCGGCTCCTACCTCATCGGATGGGAACATCAGGACGACGCGCTCGATGTAAAGTTCTATGAAGCCACTTCTGGCCGCGAGCTTGGTTCCGTGCAGGCCAACCTCAATTCATCGATCAAACGCGTGGAATCCTTCCGCATCTGGCCACCGGCCGACCGCTCTGTCATTCAGATTGGGCGATTCACCTTTCCGTATCGCATTGGAGATTGATCGTATCCATGGAGACCAGCAAGGCGGAATACAGGCGGCGTCGAAAACTGCTGCGCGCGCTCGAACACAACTGGCAAACTGAAATGAGCGGTTTCTATACCTACCTCACGCTCGCGCAGCGCGAGACCGACCCCATCCGCAGTCATTCCCTGCGTCATATGGCCGAAGCTGAGGAGCAGCACGCAGCCCAGTGGGCCTCTCGCATTCGCGAACTGGGCGCGCCCCTGCCGAGATATCACGGCAAGCCCACCGGAGACGCCGATAGTCTGGCCAATCGAATGGGTGGCGAGCGGATGGCACTGCGCAGGCTCGAGATCGACGAGAGCCGCGCTATCGCGCTCTATAGTCGTCAGCTACGCGAACTTGACGATCCCAAGAGCCTGGAAATTCTTCACAAGGTCATCGAGGAGGAACGCGAACACTATCACGAGCTCAGCGCGCTCATCCGCCTCCATTATCCAGCCCGCGCGGTCGAGGAACGACGTACCAATCCCCAGGCGCTGCTCGACGATCTTCTCTCTAAGCGCAAGGACTCCGGCCGCCAGGCCGCAGGCTGGATCGGCGACGCGATTTATGGAGTCAATGACGGATTGGGCGCTATCTTTGGCATTGTCTCCGGCGTCTCCGGCGCAACCCTCGGCGACAGCCATTACGTCCTGCTTGCCGGAATCGCCGGCATGATCGCCTCCGCACTCTCCATGGGCTCTGGCGCTTACCTGGGCGCAAAAAGCGAACGCGAAATTTACGAGGCCGAAGTGCACCGCGAGCGCGAAGTCATCGAAATGAACGCGCCCGAAGCTCGAGAGATGCTCTCGCTTTACTACCAGGTCAAGGGACTGCCCGAAGACGACGCCGATCACATCGTCGAGCACATCGCAAAAGACAAAGACCAGTTCCTGCGCGCCATCGCCTCCGAGCGCTTCAGCACCACCGAGGAGGGCCTGCGCAAGCCGCTCATCTCCGCATCCTCCGCGGCGCTTTCCACTGCCATCGGCGCATTCATCCCCATCATCCCGTTCTTCTTCCTGAACGGATACGAAGCCATCATCGTCTCCGGCATCGTTTCGCTCGCCGCTCACTTCGCTGTCGGAGCCGCCAAGTCCCTCATCACCGTGCGCTCCTGGTGGTCCAGCGGATTCGAAATGACCGCCGTCGGCGCCATCGAAGGCCTCGTCACCTACATCATCGGAGTCGGCCTAGGCCATATCGGCACGTGATCTCCGCTAGCCTGCGCATAGTAATCACGGAGCAGGAAGAACGCCTTCTTCTTTTCGCCCGTATTTGAAACCAGCCCTTTGCGGTTATACAAATCCTGGATGCCCGGCAACTGCCGCGTGGGTGAGCGAAAGTCCATCAACACCCAAGGCGACAGGCCGCGCAAAAATGGAATTTTGCTGAACATTTCAAACTGGTACTTATAAAGATCTGCCTGGTATTCCTCCGTAAACCGCTCCGTCGCCGCTCCGTGCATTCCCGCCTTCGCGCCTCCGCCAAACTCGCTCATGATCACCGGCTTATGCAGCGGGTCCTCCCATTTGTAGTCAGGCGCGGAATCCGGCGTGTCGAAGTACCAGCCAATGTATTCGTTGTACCCAATCACATCCAGGCCGCTCATCAACGGATCGTTCAGCACAGCAGTTTTGTTGTGAAAGGATCCCGCAAAGGCCGAGGTAATCAGCC
The DNA here is from genome assembly GCA_050746465.1 of Acidobacteriaceae bacterium. Lineage (GTDB taxonomy): Bacteria > Acidobacteriota > Terriglobia > Terriglobales > Acidobacteriaceae > Silvibacterium. The sequence goes on along the minus strand of JBOGMA010000131.1, from coordinate 9,685 downwards.
GGGTCGGATCATCCGCGCGCGCCTCATCAACAAGCTGCTTGATGAACACTGTCCGTTCCGGCTTATCCGGCGTCTCATTTGACATCGACCACAGAATCACCGAAGCCCTGTTCCGATCGCGCCGAATCATCTCATGGAGTTGTTGCTTCGCCACCGCCAGCGTACGCGGGTTCGTCCAGTCAATGTCCCAGTACACCGGAATCTCCGACCACACCAGGATCCCCATCTTGTCCGCAAGCCGCGTCTGCCGCTCGTCATGGGGAAAGTGCACCAGCCGCACGTAATTGCAATGCAGCTCCTTTGCCCAGCCAAGCAGCGTCTCCGCATCTGCTTCCGACCACGCGCGGCCGCCTCGAATCGGCGCTTCGCCCTGGATGCTCACGCCGCGCAGAAATATCGGCTCGCCGTTCAGTAGAATTTCATCACCACGAACAGCAACAGTGCGGAACCCAACATCATCCGCAAGCTCATCCCCGCCCGCCGCAAAAATCACGTGATACAGACGCGGATGCGTCGGCGACCACCGCTCCAGCCCCTGCGGATGAAATGAAAATTCAGCGCGGCCATCCTGCCCTGTTTTCACGCTCAACCGCTCGTGCAGGTCCGGAATGCGAAGGCTCACCGACGTGCCCGCCGGAGCACCCTCCAGATGCGCGTAACCCTCAATCGTTCCGTCGGAGTTCAGATGCAGCGCCTCGTCGTCAATAAAGGCTTCCGGAAGCTCAACCAGGGAAACATCGCGCGTCAGTCCGCCATAGTTCCACCAATCAGTCTTGATCGTCGGCACGCGATCCGCCAGCCGCCGGTTGTCCACCGCGATCACCACATCGTTGCTGCCGTCCTTCACCGCCGTCGTAACTTCGCAATCGAACGGCGTAAACCCGCCCTCGTGGTCGCACACGTGGACATCATTCACAAAAACATGCGCTTCGTAATTCGCCGCGCCAATATGCAGAAAGACTCGTTTGTTCGCTTTGGGGTGATATGTGAAGTCGCGTTGATACCACAGCAGCCCTTCGTAATAGAACAAATCCTTCCGCTGCGAATTCCAGTCGCCCGGAACCTGAAGCATCGGCGATTTCGCGAAGTCGTATTCCAGCAGCGGCCCGCCAGGCGTGTAGTGCAGGTCTGCCGCATACCCATGAATGCCGGGAACATCGGTTCTCGATCCCCAACCACCACGATACGGATCGACAATAAAATGCCAATTCCCGTTCAGGCTGATGGTTGGGCGATGATCCAGGTCCACCAGAAGAGTCGTGTTGTTCGTTTGTGCGGCGGCAAGCAGAGAAGAGAACGAGAGTGCAATGAAAACCAGAGCGCAGCGCATGAAACATGATAACTGGCGCCGAATTATTTCGAGCCTTGCGTCACGCCCCTGAATCGATTCGCCCGCTCAAACTCGTCCCGCAACTCGGGGGTCTTCAGGTTCTCCCGCAAATGCGTCAACCTCTGCTCCAGCGCCAGCAGCGACGCCGCAATCGCATCGGTATTCGTGTACGCCACGTCCCGCCACATCGAGTAGGGACTCGACCCCAGCCGCGTCATCTCCCGCAGCGCGCGGCCGCCAATCGGCAGCACTTCATCCTTCGCCGCAAACTCATCCTGAAGCAGCGCCGTGAGCGCCGTCGAAACAAACTGCGGCAGATGGCTCACCCACGCGCACAAAACATCATGCCGCTCCGGCTCAAGATCAAGCACCCGGCAACCCAGCTTCCCAGTCCACTCGCGCCACTCGTCAGCCAGAGCACGCGAACCGGCATGCATCCCGCGCGACTCCGCCGTTTCCGTAAACAGCCACGCCGCACCCTCAAACAAATTGCCATCCGCATTGGCCGCGCCGCTCACTTCCTTGCCGGCCATCGGATGCCCTGGCAAAAAACCAGCCGACTCCGCCAGGTTATAGCGCCCGAGCGACTGCTTCACCAGCGCGCCCTTCACGCTACCCACATCGGTCACAAGCTGCCCCGGCTTCAGAACCGTGGCCAGCCGCTCCACCCACTCCAGAATCGTGAACACGGGCCCGCCCAGCACCACAACATCGCTGGCCTGAGCCGCCGCAAGACCATCCGGCGCGGAGAAGTTGATCGCGCCGCGTTCCAGCGCAATCGCAACCTCCTCCGCATCGGGATCCCAGCCCGCAATCTCGCCCGCAAAGCCATGTGCGCGCAACGCAAGGCCCACCGACGCTCCAATGAGCCCCGTGCCCAGAATCGCAACGCGCTCGATAGCCACTAGACCGCGGCTGCCTCGTGCGCCGGCTCCGGTTCTGCAACGCTGCGGTTCACTGCCGAAGCAATGATTCTCACTTCATCCATCAGCTTCGAGAACTGCCCCGGAAACAGCGACTGCGCGCCATCGGAAACCGCCTTGTCCGGGTTCGGATGCACTTCAATCAGCAGCCCATCCGCGCCCGCTGCCACGCTCGCCCGCGCCATTGCAGGAACCATGTCGCGCCGCCCGGTGCCATGCGAAGGATCGCCCACAACCGGTAGATGCGACAAATGCTTCAGCACCGGAATCGCCGAAATATCCATCGTGTTCCGCGTATAAGTCTCGTACGTGCGAATTCCGCGCTCGCACAGAATCACGTCGTAGTTGCCGCCGGAAAGAATGTACTCCGCCGAAAGCAGCAACTCCTCAATTGTTGCCGCAATTCCGCGCTTCAGCAGCACCGGCTTGCGCACCAGCCCAAGCTCGCGCAGCAGATTAAAGTTTTGCATATTGCGCGCGCCTACCTGGAAGCAGTCAACATACGGCAGCATCAGCTCAATCTGCGAAATCTCCATCACCTCGCTGATGATCAGCAGCCCCGTCGCATCGCCCACCTCGCGCAGCAGTTTCAGCCCCTCAAGGCCCATACCTTGGAACGAATACGGCGAGCTGCGCGGCTTGAACGCGCCGCCCCGAAGAAACTTCGCGCCCGTGGCCTTCACCTGCGCGGCTGAGGTGAACATCTGCTCGCGCCCTTCCACCGAGCACGGCCCAGCCATCACCACCACTTCATTGCCGCCAACTTCCACGCCATTCGGGAATCGCACAAGCGTTCCCTCCGGCCGAAACCCGCGTCCCGCCAGCTTGTAGGGAGACGAAATGCGAACCGCCTCCGCAACCCCCGGCAGCAGTTCAAAATCTTTATGATCAAACTGCGCCGGACGCCCTACCCCGGCCAGAATCGTCTGTACCGCGCCGGTGGTGCGGTGAACGTTGAAGCCGATCGCGACCATGCGCTCGACTACGGTTTGTATCTGCTCTTCAGTGGCCTTTTCCTGCATTGCGACAATCATGACGTTTTCTCTCTTTTCTCCCGCGCGATCCGCGCTCGTTATTGGTCTTTGCCGTTCGCTCCGGCTGAAGCCAGTTCATCCTTTTGGAGCGCGCGCATGACGTCGATGATCCGCTCATACACATGCGTCAGCTCAATATCCGGCAGCGGCCCTTTGTTCGCCGCCCGTACGTTGTCAAAAATCACGCGCTCGCGGTTCGGCTCGTAAACGGGCAGATCGGTCGTACGCTTCAACTTTCCGATTGCGTGCGCCGCGGCGGCGCGCGCGTTCAAGAGGGCGACAATCTGCCGGTCAATCTCATCAATCTTCACCCGCCAGTCTGCGATATCCATTTCTTCTGTCATAGTTTTTCCTCTTCGCATGGAGCGCCCCAGCGCCCCATTGATGGTTTGAATCTTCCATGAGCCGTTCTTCTTTCACCGGGCCTGCATCGCCGCAGCACGCGGCGTGTATAGGCCCTGAATAAATCGCGCAATCGAGCTGGGCGCTTCCGCCGGTTTCGATTTCTCAATAATCGCCACTAGCGCGCTACCGATCACCGCCGCGTCCGCAAACTCGCCGACCGCCGCAAAGTGCTCCGCGTTCGACACGCCAAACCCCACCGCAATCGGCAAATCCGTATACCGCCGCAGTCGCTTCACCAGCGACTCCGCGTCGGATGCCAGCGCCTGCTGTGTGCCCGTAATTCCCACTCGCGAAATTGCGTACACAAATCCCTTCGATACTTTCGCAATCCGCTCCAGCCTCTCATCCGGACTCGTCGGCGCCGCTAGGAATACCGGCGCGAGATGATGCCGCTCCAGGCAATTCAGGTATTCGGCTGACTCCTCAACAATCATGTCCGTCACGAGCACGCCATCCACGCCCGCCGCCTCAGCCGCCGCGCAAAACCGCTCCAGCCCATATCGCAAGATCGGATTGAAATACGAGAAAATCACCAGTCCGGCATCAGCCCGTTCCGCGCGCAACTCTTTCGCCAACTCCAGTACATCCGCCAGCCGCGTTCCCTTCGCCACCGCCCGCTCGCTCGCCCGCTGAATCACCGGCACATCCGCCAGCGGATCGCTGAACGGCACGCCCAACTCAATCACGTCCGCCCCCGCGTCAATCGCGGCCAGCGCAATCGCTCGCGTCGTCTTCAAATCAGGATCGCCAGCCGTCAGATACGCCACCAGCCCCGGCTTGCCGTCAAATCGAATCGGCACCTTTGGCTCCTTTGAGATTGAGTTCGCGGGAAAGTATTCCCATGTCTTTATCGCCGCGTCCGGAAATGTTGACTAAAAGTATTTCATGCCGCCCCAGCGTCGGAGCCACCCGAATGCACTCCGCCACCGCGTGCGCGCTTTCAAGCGCCGGCAATATTCCTTCCGTGCGCGCCAGCCGCACCGTCGCCTCCAGCGACGCTTCGTCGGAAGCGCTCACGTACTCGGCGCGGCCCTCATCATGCAGCGCCGCATGCTCCGGCCCAATCGACGCATAATCCAGCCCCGCCGAAACCGAATGCGTCAGTGCAATCTGACCCGCCTCATCCTGCAACACATAGGAATAGGTTCCCTGAAGCACGCCCGGAGCGCCGCCCTGGAACCGCGCCGCATGATCTCCCAGCTTCGGCCCGCGCCCTCCGGCTTCCACGCCAATCAGCCGAACACTCTTGTCGGGAATAAATTCATAGAACGCGCCAATCGCATTGGACCCGCCACCCACGCACGCAATAATCGCCGAAGGCAGCCGCCCCTCTTTCTCCAGAATCTGTCCCCGAGCCTCGCGGCTGATCACGCGCTGGAAATCCCGCACCATCATAGGGTAGGGATGCGCCCCCAGCACGCTTCCCAGCAAATAATGCGTCGTCCGCACATTCGTCACCCAGTCGCGCATTGCCTCGTTGATCGCGTCCTTCAGCGTCTTCGATCCCGACCCAACTCCGCGCACCTCCGCACCCAGCAACCTCATGCGATAGACATTCAGCTCCTGCCGCCGCATGTCCTCCTCGCCCATGTAGACCACGCACTCCATCCCCAGCAGCGCGCAAACCGTCGCCGTAGCCACTCCATGCTGCCCCGCGCCGGTCTCGGCGATGATGCGATGCTTGCCCATGCGTTGCGCCAGCAGCCCCTGCCCCAGGCAGTTGTTGATCTTGTGCGCACCCGTGTGCAGCAGGTCTTCGCGCTTCAGGTAAATCTTCGCGCCGCCTAGCACCTCCGTAAGCCGCTCGGCAAAATACAGCGGTGGAGGACGCCCGGCATAATCCCGCAGCAGCGAGTCCAGCCCAGCATGAAACGCCGGATCGGCCTGCGCCTCGGCATAGGCATGCTCCAACTCATCCAGCGCGGCCACCAGCGTCTCCGGCACATAGCGCCCGCCATACAGACCAAAGCGCCCCGCCACCTGCGCGGCCTTTTCCGAAATCGTCTCAGCGCTGCTCACCTAATCAAATCCTTTCCACCGCAAACTAAAAAGCCGCGACCTTTATGGGCCGCGGCTCTTTCGGAATTCGTCAAAATCTGAGTGTCGTTTCTAAATTCGTCAGATGTGCACGTCCGCCAGAGCCGCTACTGAGCGCCAGTAGCGGTACGTAAAGCCGAAAAAATGGCGACGCATGCTGTTCATCCTGCCTATCAAGATACACGGAGAAACCGGAAAACACCAAATTATTTTTTAGACAGGCACTTTCAATGATGCGTTGGCTATTGGCTATACCTTTACCGAATCCAACCTCAACTTCCGGGCTGCGATCCGCGCATTCTCCACAAATGCACGCACTTTCGCGTTGTCCTTTTTGCCGGGCGCGGACTCCACACCGGAAGCGACATCCACTCCCCATGGGCGCAGTACCGCAATCGCTTCGCCGACGTTGTCTGGGTTCAGGCCGCCCGCGACGACGATACGCAACGGCAACTTGGCAAAACTTCTTCGCGCCGCCTTCCAGTCAAAAGGAATCCCGGTTCCGCCTAGTAGCTTCGCCGTGCGCGAATCGACCAACACCGCGTCGACGGCCTGCTCAGCCTGCGCCACACGCAACTCCACCTCAAGCCCCTGCTGGAAATGGACCACTTTCAGAATATGCAGATGTTGCGGTGAGAATCGCTCGCGCAGCCGCGGAGCCGCATCCGATTCGCAACCGGAGTGAAGCTGCACGCCGGTAAGGCCGCAGTCCTGAACGGCAGCGATCAGATCATTGAGGCTCGCATTTACGAATACCCCTATTTTTTCCAAACCCTCAGGCAAATGCGGCGTAATCGCTCGAACCTGGGCCCGCGTCACCCGCCGCGCGCTCTCGGCGAATACAAACCCCACCGCATTCGCACCTGCCTCAGCCGCTATCAGCGCATCTTCAAGCGAGGTATTCGCGCAAACCTTTACCCACATGGCGCAACCTTCTCCACCAGCGGAGCCAGCAACGCCCGCAGCGACGCGCCAGGATCAGCCTGCCGCATCAACGACTCGCCGATCAGAAAAGCATCAAAACCCACCGCCCGCAACTGCTCAATATCATCCGCAGTATGAATCCCGCTCTCCGCCACCTTCACCGCACCTGCAGGCAAATCACTGGCCAGCCGCAGCGAAGTCTCCAGCGAAACCTCAAACGTGCTCAGATTCCGATTGTTCACACCGTACGCATCGCAGCCCAGGTCGCGTACTCTAGCCAGTTCCTCCGCCGTATGCACCTCGCACAGGGTATCCAGTTCCAGTTCCCGCGCAAATGCCGCAAACCGTGCCAGCTCCGCATCGGTCAGCGCAGCCACAATCAGCAGAATCGCGTCCGCCCCATGCGCCCGAGCTTCCACAATCTGGTACTCATCCACAATGAAGTCTTTCCGCAGGCAGGGAAGCCCGGTGCGCTCCGACGCGATCTCCAGATTCAGCAGACTTCCCTGGAAGTAAGGTGCGTCCGTCAGCACCGAAAGCGCCGCCGCCCCGCCCTTCTTCAGCGAGTCCGCCAACACCGCCACATCAAAATCCGGCCGAATCAGCCCCTTCGACGGCGAAGCCTTCTTCAACTCCGCGATAGCCACCGGTCCCGTTGCCGCCGTCTCCCGGAGCGCGCGCACAAATCCGCGCGGTTTGCGCAGGGTCGCCCTCCGCTCCAACTCGCTCAGTGGCACGCGCCGTCTGCTCTCCGCCACAGTCGAACGGGTTGTCGCCAAAATCCGATCCAGATGCAAGATGGGCTCCTTGAAACCAGTATACGAATTGTGATTCGGGTCAGCCCCATGCCCCGATTCCCTCACCGTTGCAAGTTGCAACTAAGACCAATTTTGTCGTATATTGAACTGACTAAAGCCGGCGGAGTTTCCACCCCCCAAACCGCCGCAACAATGAAGGCCCGGTTCGTATCCCAAGTTGCGACACGTTCGCAAAAAATGATTGAGATGAGAAAGAGTCCTGTTCACGAAAGCGATGCGCTCTCAGTTGCGACACGTTCGCAAATGAGGCGTTATGCCCTCCTCGACGCCCTTGAAAGCCGCGGTGTCCGTCTTACCGCCCAGCGCCGCGCGCTTATTGAAACCATCCAGGACGCCACCAGCCATCTCGACGCCGCCAGCCTGCTCAAACAGGCGCGAAAGCGCGACCCCAACATCGACCGAGCCACCGTTTATCGCACCATCGACCTGCTCAAGCGCTTGGGGATGATCGACGAGCTCGACCTCATGCACATTGAGGGCGAAAAGCACTACTACGAAGTCCGAACGCAGAAGGAGCATCTCCACTTGGCCTGCTTCGGCTGCGGAGAAATCAAGGAATTCACCAGCCCTTCGTTCGAGCGGCTCAAGCAGGAAATCGCGGCAAAGAATCAGTTTGAAATTCAGGTCATGCGCCTGGAAGTGGGAGGACTCTGCAAGCGCTGCGCCTCGCGCCAGAAGCTTGTGCAATAGCACCCGCAAAGCAGGACCGGATTCCCGCGCAACACTCTTGGCGGAGCGCGCGGGAACCCGGCAAACCACAGTTGGATAACTGCGGACTCCGTTCATTATAGGTCCGCTTCCATCCCCCAGCCCAGGTGAATTCACAGAGCACGCAGAGTCGTGCTCTGAATTTATGGAGAGCACGTGAAAGCAAGACGAGGGAAGAAGAAGCAGAACCGGAAGCAGGACAACAGGCTCAACATTTTGCCGGGCGGGCGGGCCTGGCTCGCCGTGGGGACCATCGCCGCCTACGCCGCGGCGGGAGCGGGCAGCAAATCCTCGCTCCTCTGGGCCGCGCCTCACTGGGGACGGCATCAGCCTATGCAGGCTCAGCTCACGGTTCGCCGCTTCGACATTCCTGCCGGGCCTCTCGATATCGCCCTTGGCCAATTGGCAAAAGAATGTGACCTCGCCGTCGAGTTCACGGTCCCCAAAGACACCATTCCCGGCTTCAAGTCTCAGGGAGCCATCGGACTTTACTCGCAGGAGCAGGTACTCAAGCTGATCCTTGCCGGAACTGGACTGGACTTCAGTTTTCCCGACCTCAACACCGTATCCATCGGCGTGCGGAACTCCCAGTCGGTGCTCGTCAATGCCACCGTGTCCGACAGCTTTGCTCTCGGCAAACTCCCTACGCCTCTTATTGACACGCCGCAGTCCATCACAGCCATTCCCAGCTATATTCTCGCGGACCAGGGCGTCTCCACCCTCCGTGACACGCTCCGCAATGCGCCCGGAATCAGCCTCGCGGCCGGGGAAGGCGGCGCGCAGGGAGATAACCTCACCATTCGCGGCTTCGGCGCTCAGAACGACATTTTCCTCGACGGGATGCGCGATTTCGGCAACTATTACCGCGATCCCTTCAACTACTCCCAGGTCGACGTTCTTGAAGGCCCAGCCGGAGTCGAGTTCGGGCGCGGCTCAACGGGCGGTGTTATCAACCAGCAAAGCAAGCAGCCAGAGCTGCACCCTTTCATCACTGTTGACGCCGAGGGCGGCACCGACACCACTCGCCGTCTCACCGCGGATATCAACGAGCCGCTGCCCGATTTTGCCGGAGGCGCTGCCTTCCGCCTCAACGTGATGGGCCACGATGCCGGTATTTCCGAGCGCGACGTGGTCAACAGCCGCCGCTACGGCGTCGCACCCACGTTCGCCTTCGGCCTCAACACACCTGCGCGCGTCACCGCCGGCTATTTCCACTTCGCCGAAGACGATATCCCCGACTACGGACTGCCGTGGTATTTCGGCCATCCCGCGCCGGTGCCGCGCCACAATTATTACGGCTTCGCGGAGCGCAACTTCCTCCGCACCGACGTGGACATGGGCACGGTGAAGGTCGAGCACTCGCTCGGTAGCCATGGGCTTCTGCGGGACTCGATTCGCTATGCCCAATACCAGCGCAAGTGGCAAATCACAGAGCCGCAGCTCAATAACGCTAGTGCCGGAGCGATTACGCCCCAGACACCGCTCGATCAGGTCATGGTCAACCGC
>JBOGMA010000130.1:0-4671 GCA_050746465.1 Acidobacteriaceae bacterium | reverse complement strand
GGGGAGCAGCAGAATCTTCTCCCCGCCAGTTGTGACCGCAACCTCATACACCGCCGGCCCCGGCGCGGCAGACTTCTCCGCCGCCTCCACAAGATCGAGCAGCGACATCGACTTCAGCTCCGGCTCTCGCTCCTCCAGCGACTCTGTCTCCTGCTCGCTCACCTGCTCTGCGGCCGCTTCCAGTGCCGACGATGGAACCCCTGCTGCGAAACCCTTCTCCCGCGCCTCGCGAATGAATTGTGCAATCTCCTCCCTGTCCGGTTCGGCAACGTATTGCGCCGTCCGCTTCTCCTCCACCGGCGCCAGATCTTTCAGCAGCGTCGTGAACTCAAGCTCGGTAAACAACTCGCGGCATGCCTTGCTGTCCGGCGCCTGCGTCCGCATCGCTTCCAGATCAAGTTCCAGCGGAACTCCGCAATGGATCGTCACCAGTTCCCTACTTAACAGAATGTTGTCGCGATTGTTCTGGAGCGATTCCCGATATGTTTTGCGCTTCACTTCATCGGCGCGCTCCAGCGCCGCTTCCAGACTTCCGAACTGCTGTATCAACTCGACAGATCCCTTGTCGCCGATCCCGGGCGCTCCCGGAATGTTGTCAATCGAGTCGCCTCGCAGCGCCATCACGTCGATGACCTTCTCCGGTGGAACTCCCAGCGTTTCCGTCACCTTGTCGCGGTCCAAGACCAGGTTGTCTTTTACCGGATTCAGCACCTTCACGTCATCAGTAACGAGTTGCAGCATGTCCTTGTCGTTCGACACCACAAAGACGGGATGCCCGACCTTCGCCGCCTTCGCCGCCAGCGTGCCGATCACGTCATCCGCTTCAAAGCCCTCGGCCTGCAAAATCGGAATGCGAAACGCCTCCAGCGCGCGCCGGATGTACGGCAACTGCTGCGCGAGATCAGGGGGCATTTCCGTCCGGTTGGCCTTGTACCCCGCGTAATCGACCTCCTCGAACGTCTGCGTCTTGATATTGAATTTGCGGATGGTGGTCATCGCCTTCGCCCGCTCATCGCGAAACACCGGCGCGCTCACATCGAAAACGGCGGCAAGGTACTCCGGCTGGAAATCGCGCCGCAGCTTGTTCAGCATGTTCACGAAAACGTAGGTCGCCGCCGTGGGTACGCCGGTGCGTGTGGACATAGGCCGTTGACGCTGCATCGCATGATAGGCGCGAAAGATGAACGACATGGAATCGAGCAGAAAGACGGGCGGTTGGGTCGCGTTGGACGGCATCGGTTTGAGTCTACTGCCTGCAATGCTCAGGAGAGAAACATGCAGTCACCATAGGAGAAGAACCTGTATCGCTCCGCCACCGCGTGCCTATAGGCCGCCAGCACGTGTGCGCGACCGCCAAAGGCGCTCACCAGCATCAGCAGCGTCGATTGTGGCAGGTGGAAGTTGGTCAGCAGCGCCCCCACGGCACGGAACTGGAAACCCGGCGCGATGAAGATATCAGTGCTGCCCGAGTGCGGTGCAAACTCGCGCTGCAGCGCGCAGTGCTCCAGCGTCCGAACGGTTGTGGTCCCCGCCGCCACAATGCGCCGGCCCTCACGCCGCGCGGCATTCAACTCACAGGCCGTTTCCTCTGGTAGCGTATAGCGTTCGGTGTGAAGGTGAATCTCCTCCAACCGCTCAACGCGCACCGGAGCAAACGTCCCCAGGCCCACGTGCAGAGTGACGTACGCGATGCGCACCCCGCGCGCCTCAATGCGATCGAGAGTCTCCGGCGTAAAATGCAGCCCCGCGGTCGGCGCAGCGACCGATCCCTTCTGTCGCGCGTAAACCGTCTGATATCGCTCGCGGTCAGTATCCGCGTCATCACGATGAATGTAGGGCGGCAGGGGAACATGACCAAGCGCCTCGACGGCCCCGAAAAAGTCCTGAACAGGATCAAAGCGAATGGTCCGCTCGCCGAAGTCCCCGTGTCCCGTGACCTCAGCTCGGAGTTGATCTTCGCCGAAGAGCAGAACTTCGCCACGCAGTACCTTCCGTCCCGGGCGCACTAGAACCTTCCATTCCCACTCGCCCGTCTGCTCTGTCAAAAACACCTGCACGCGGCCGGTGGGCTGCTGCCCGCGCTCGCGGTCGGGGCTTCCGTGCGCCTGCTCGCGCCGCGCAAACAGCCGCGCTGGAATCACCCGGCTGTCATTCAGCACCAGCAGGTCGCCTTCGCGCAGCATCTCCGGAAAATCTCGGAAGATGCAGTCGGCGCATTTTCCGGTCGCCCGTTCCACCGCCAACATACGCGCGCCGGAGCGTTCCGCCGTCGGCTGCTGCGCGATCAACTCGCCAGGTAACTCGTAATCGAAATCAGAAACCAACACTAAAGAAATTCTATCTGGCGAAGTATGCTTCCGCTTGCAGTCGCGCCCGCTCCAATGCGTCGTTCAATTCAACGCGAGCCGACTCCAGCGCTGCCGCATCTGCGTCCTTGGGTGCGGCGGCAATCGGGCGGGCCCAACTGACCGCCACTCGCGAAAACGGCTTCGGAATCATGAACCGGTCCCATGACTTCAGCACCCAGGCCCGCTCCGGCAGCAGATAAAAGCTGCCGATGTTCTCTCCCGCTATCTGCGCCAACTTCACCGGCCCAATCTTCGCCTGGTAGATCGGCCCACGCGGGCCGTCGGCAGTGAATACTACAGGCTGCCCGCTCGCAAGCACCTCCTGCAATGACAACAGCCCTGCGAAGCCGCCGCGTGAGCTCGACCCTCGAACGCTCCCGTAGCCCAGCAGGCCCAGCGTTCGCGCAATCAGCTCGCCATCAAAGCTTTGGCTGATGAGGATCGAACAGCGGAACTTCCGGAAGTACCATCCACACGGCAGCGTGCAACGGTGCCAGAAGCAGAAGATCCCCTTAGCCGGAGGTTTCGCCGGTTCAGCACCTTGCTCCGCAATGACCCTGAAGCGCAGCGTGACGCCAATGGCGGCCAGCACTAGAGCGGTCACCGGCGGCACAATCCAAAGCGCAAGGCGCTGTGAGAAGCTGAACCTTTTCTGGGTCACGTTCCTAATCTTACCGGCGAATTTGCGCCGAAGGCGTGATTGCCTGGACGGCCAGTCCTAGCTGTACCGCAGCCAGCGCAGCATCTCCGGCACGGTGGCGCGTTTGCCGTACATCAGAATGCCGACGCGGTAAAGCCGCGACGAGAGCCACAGCACGATGTAGATCGACAACGCCAGCAGCACAAGTGAGAGCGCGATTTGCCAGGCGGGAGGAAACTGGGCTGCGAACCGGAACGCCATCGTGATCGGCGAGGTCAATGGGAACATTGAAATCAGGACCGACCAGATCGAGTTCGGACTATTGAGAATGTACATGAACATCCCGAAGCTCAGCCACACCGGAACGGCGGCCAATGGCGCGTACTGCTGCAACTCCTGCTCCGTGTCGCAGGTTGCGGCCAGACCCGCGAAGAACGAACTATAAAGCCCATACCCCAGCACAAAATACAGGCACAGCAACACGATCTCGATGATGGAAACGTGGGGCATCGCGTAGCCTGTCATCCAGCGCTCAAACATCGCCGAGCTTAAAACGATTGCTCCGAAAACGATCCAGATGGCGATCTGAGTGAGTCCCACTGCTCCAATGCCGATGAGTTTTCCGGACAGCATGTCCGTAGCTTTCACGGTAGCCAGCATCACTTCGAATATCCGCGAGGTCTTTTCCTGAATCACCGACCGCCCTACGTTCATGCCGTACATCACCACGGTGAAAGTCAGCAGAAACGCCATCGCCTCGCCGAAGATCAATGTGCTTATTGCGCTGGAGGGTGATTCTTTCCCTTCGCGGTAAAGCATCGTCTTGATGTCCACGGTGCCGGTCAGCGGCGCAACTTTTGCCGCCGAGACTCCTTCCTTCACGAGGCGATACTCCATAAGGGCGTGGTTTACCGCCTTGTCCATTTGATCGTCGGTGCTGAAGTCGCCCGCCGATCGCGAGACATAGGTGACCTGCTCCTTGCCGTCTGCCGATGGCGAGAGCCAGAGGAACCCGTCGATCTGCTTGCGATCCAACTCCGCGTGCAGCGCCTGGCGATCGGCGGCGCTCGCCGGAGCCAGCACGTCCACGGTCATCTTCGCGTCCTTCTTCGCGAGCAGTTGATCGCGCACCCTCGCCGCCAGGTCGTGACTCTGCGCCGCTACAACGACGTGCTTGCCCGAGCCCCAGAAGCTTCCGGCAAAGACCATTACCGCGAGAATGCCGATGAATACGGCCGGAAGCAGAATCGTCGTGACCTTGAAGGTCCTGCTGCGAATCTGCTCCATGTATTCGCGCTGGGCGACCAGCCAGACGTTACGCATCGATCTTCTCTCCTACGGTGCGGATGAAAATCTCCTCCAATGACGGCTCCATCAGTTCGAACCGGTAGATCGTCGCCTTCTCCATAGCAGTCCGCAGCAGGTCCTGCGAGTCGGCGTGCTCATGCAACTGAATCTCCGCCTGACCGCCGTAATTTCTAAAACTCTTCACCGCTGGATGTTCCAGGAAGCATGGTTCGCCCTCAAAATTGATGACGACGCGGTTTCGCTCGAAGCGCGATTTGACCTCGCGCATGCCTCCGGAGAGAACGTTGCGGCCATGATGGATGAGGCAGATGGTATCGCAGAGCTTCTCCACCTGATCCATGCGGTGAGTGGAGAACAGAATGGCCCTTCCTCGCT
>JBOGMA010000129.1:0-3539 GCA_050746465.1 Acidobacteriaceae bacterium | reverse complement strand
ACACGCGAAGCCCTGTACAAAGCCTTGCGGCCAGGCAGCGCGCCGCGCTTCGGCACTATAAATCGCGTGTGCGCGGCTTTGGGTGTACGCCTCGTGGCTCAACCTGTTCATTCCGCATAGCCGGGCTCGGATTCCGTTCAACAGGGGTTGTTGGTCGGATTCCGGTCCTGCCAATCCACATCTCGAAAATCACGAGATGTGGGGCGCCCGGCACTTACTGAGTGCATTGGCGATAGCGCGCTCATTGAGAATGGCCAACAATGGCAAATCCGGCACTTCGCCCAGGCGCGTCAGAACCTTCCTCCATCTCTCAGTGTGCTTGACAGGGTGTAAACAAATGTTTATTGTAATGAACATGCGTTTACCGCCGGATGATCGAACCTCTCGGGCGATAATTCGCGACGCGGCGTTGCGCCTCTTTGCTGATCATGGAGCCGACGGCGTAACCGTCCGGCAGATTGCGGCCGCGGCAAGGGTATCGCCGGCTCTCGTGATACGCCACTTTGGGTCGAAGGACGGTCTGCGCGAGGAGGTCGATGCGCACGTAGTGCGCATAATCGAAGCAATCCTCAAAGTGCTGGCCAAAAAACGTTCCCCCACCCCGGACAATCTCCAGTCTGTGGCGGAGGCGGTTGTTCAGCATTTCCCGCCGGACTCGGCAATACCCGGATATGTTCGCCGATTACTGCTCGACGGAAGCCGCACCGGGCGCGCTCTCTTCCGTCGCTTGTTTGCGATCGGACAGACGACGGTGAATGAACTTTTAAAGGCTGGGCTTGCAGCCCCAGGGGCAGACCCCAGGGTCCGTACCGCATTCCTGATGGCGAATGACTTGGCGGTACTGCTTCTGCGCGATCACCTCACAGAGCTGCTTGGAGTCGACCCGCTCTCTGCTCCCGGAATGAAACGCTGGACAGGTGAGGTGCTTGCCATCTATTCATCGGGGCTTGGTGGCAGCGCTGCCATGCAGAAGAGCAGTGAGTCACAGCCCGCTAAATCGGGGTACAGAGTCACAAAAGGAGGAAAACAACGATGAGCACGAAGGTTCGAAGTATTCTAATCTCCGGAGCCGGCATCGCCGGGCCCACGCTCGCCTACTGGCTGCTGCGCAGGGGTTTCACGCCCACGATTGTGGAACAGGCCCCCTCTCCTCGCCCCGGCGGATACGTCATCGATTTCTGGGGGCTCGGCTGGGAGGTCGCTGAGCGGATGGGCCTCACTCCACTGCTCCTGCGCGACGGATATCGTATGAACGAAGTACGTTTGGTGAACAGGTCAGGCCAGCGGGTTGCACGGCTCGACGTCGAGGTATTCCGAGCGGCAGCCGAGGATCGCTTCATCAGCATTCACAGGGGCGACCTGGCCAGAGGTATTTACTCGCTGATTGATGGGAAGGTTGAAACTATTTTCGGAGATAGCATCGCAGCGATTCAGCAGGACCCGGATGGAGTGAATGTCAGCTTCGGGCACTCAGCGCCTCGCCGCTTTGACCTGGTCGTAGGTGCGGATGGGCTGCACTCGAATGTTCGAAGGCTGGTGTTCGGCGACGAGGGCCGTTTTGAGCGGTACCTTGGCTACTATGCGGCATCCTTTAACACGCCCGACTATCCCGTTCGCGACAACGGCGTCTACGTGAGCTACGCTTTGCCCGGACGACAGCTTGGCCGCTACGCGCTTCGTGATGGTCACACAACTTTCTTCTTCGTCTTCATTGGGCCACCTCATCCGTACCGGGAACGCATGGACAAGGCAGAGCAGAAGGCAGCGCTGAGACAAGCATTTGGTGATGCAGGCTGGGAATGCCCGGCGATTCTCGACGCCATGAAATGTAGCAATGATCTGTTCTTCGACGCCGTCAGCCAAGTACGGATGGACCGCTGGGCCGATGGACGGGTCACGCTGCTGGGCGACGCGTGCTCTTGCCCATCGCTTTTGGCGGGGCAGGGTTCGGCACTGGCCATGGGAGGCGCTTATGTTCTTGCATCTGAGCTTCAAGCCGCAGGTGGCGATTACGCTATGGCTCTCGAAAATTACCAACGACGCTTCAAGCCCTTTATCGACGGCAAACAAAAGGGGGCCGTGCGATCGGCGGGGTGGTTCGCGCCGCGGACGCGACTGTCTGTCCAGATGCGTAATCAGGCCACTCGATTCATGAACATGCCGCTTATCTCCACATGGATGGTAAAGCGGATGTTCGCCGATCAGTTCGACTTGTCAGCTCTTCCAAGTTGATTGCCGCAGGGCAACAATTGCGCGCAAATGTTCGTAGCGGGTTTTTGGAGTCAAATCCGCTTAATGCGCCTTGAGACGTGGATGCCGCCAGCTTTGAGTTTCCGCCTCAACTGACGACTTCAGGGCTAGGGCGCCCACGGAAAATATTGGCGAATCGTTAGCAGCGCGGAACTCTGGCGAACCTTCGCTATGACGACAGCGATCGCAGTTTGTCTTAATCCCGAATTCGCGGATTGATCACCACATACATAATGTCCGTCGCCAGATTCACGAGAACATACGTCAGTCCAATGGCGAGCATGCAGCCCTGGAGCAATGGGTAGTCTCGGTTGTTGATGGCGGAGACGGTGAGGCGTCCGATGCCGGGCCAACTGAAGATGGCTTCGGTGACGATGGCTCCAGCGAGGAGGGCTCCGAACTGCTGCCGAGCAGGGTTTAAAGCAAATTCAGAGTCTGAGTGAATGCTTTGAAATCGCCATCCCGCGTGATGAGAGCGACATCGGAATCAATGCAGCATTGCGCGATCAGTGCGTCTCCGAGCCGTGCCTTCCTATTGCGGGCAAGGGCTCTGGCGCGAAGTTTTCCGGCACGATGCCAAAAGCCGTCTCTTAATCCAAGTAATGGAAGATCCAGGAGAGTTTGCGCTACTGACGAGGAGAGTTCCGGATCGCTCAATAGCTCCGTTAGCACAGGAGGGGGCATGACAATTTGCCGGGCTTCGAGAGCTCTTTTGAGCGCTCCAACGTCCTCTCCTTGCTGACCCTCAAAAAAGGAAATCCACGTGCTGGTGTCGGCGGCGATCATCGATCCGCTTTCAACTCTTCCGCCGTTCGCGAAAAGTGAACTTTGCCCTGGAGCCGCAGAAGCCGCTGGTAAGCCCTGCCGGCGGCGACCAATTCCAGTCCGGTACGAATGGTCTGCGTAATTCCGGTGCCGCTTGCTCGTTGGGCCTTGTTCAGAAGTTCCGCGGGAACTTCTATGGTGATTTTTCTCGCAGCTGTCGGCATGAGGCCTCTCTTTACCATATTGTATACCAGCATGGAATATGGTATCGACCTGCAGGCGCCCTCAATCCCTGATGCGGGGATTGATGACGACATACATGATGTCGGTGGCGAGGTTGACTAATACGTAGGTTAGGCCGATGGCGAGGATGCAGCCCTGGAGTAATGGGTAGTCTCGGTTGTTGATGGCGGAGACGGTGAGGCGTCCGATGCCGGGCCAACTGAAGATGGTTTCGGTGACGATGGCTCCGGCGAGGAGGGCTCCGAACTGCAGGCCGAGCAGGGTGATGACGGGGATGAGGG
>JBOGMA010000128.1:0-7324 GCA_050746465.1 Acidobacteriaceae bacterium | reverse complement strand
CAACAGGACCATCTTTAATGGCCCTGATACCAACGTAAGCGATGGAAGTTTTGGCCAAGTAACTTCACAGGGCTCAAACACCAGCAACCGGCAAGGACAGATTCAGTTCCGTCTGACCTTCTAACCCGCGGCGGAGGCGGTTTTCGTCTCCGTCACAATGTTGAACCCAATCTGGCGGCAGCGTTTCCAGCGCTGCCGCCAGTCTTATAATTGCAGTACATTCCGGATGGAGATTTTTGCTTGTTTCGCGCGCTGAGAGGGTTGTTTTACGGCGTGTTCGTTGCCGCGGTTGTGACCATGCCACTGCGCGCCCAGTCGTCGCGGGATGAAGTAACGCCCGCTGTGCAGCAACTGTATGCCGAGGCACAAGCCGCCGGGCAGCAGGGCGACACCGCCACCGCTATTTCCAAGTATCGAGCGATGATTCGATTGGCGCCACATCTGGCTCCGGCCTATAACAACCTCGGCATGCTGTACTTCAATCAGCGCGACTACGCCAAAGCGGTTCCGGTGCTGGAGCGGGGGCTCAAACTCAACCCTGATATGCCTACCGCCGTTGCGTTGCTGGGCCTGAGCGATTTTGAGTTGGGCGAAAGCCAGAAAGCGGAGCCGCTGCTCCAACGCGCTCTCCGCGCCAAGCCCGGCGATAACGACCTGCAGATAGCGCTGGCCCACGTGCTGCTCGCGCTGGGAAAGAACCGAGACGCGGTGGAGCAACTGAACGACTATGTTCGCCGCAACCCGAAGGACCAGGAAGCCTGGTACCTGCTGGGCAAGACCTATCTGCAAATGTCCGAGAATGCGCTGGCCAAAGTCAATCAGATCAATCCCAACTCCTACGTGGCGCACGAGGTGGCGGGCGAGATCGACCAGAGCATGAAAAATTATGACGGCGCGCTATTGGAGTTCAACAAAGCCGTAACCCTGGCTCCGAAACAACCTGGAACTCATGCGCGCCTGGGCAACGTCTACTGGATGATGGGCAAGTGGGAATCCGCGCAGGGGCAGTTTCGCGCGGAGCTGGCCATTGCGCCCTCCGACTGCGTTTCGCGCTGGAAGCTGGCCGACTCCATCCTGCGGGCCAACGGCTCCAATGACGACGCGCTCCACAATCTGAACCTGACGATTGAGCAATGCCCGAAGCTTATGCAGGCCCGCGTCGATCGCGCGCAGGCCCTGATTAAATTGAATCGCCAGAAAGAAGCGTTGCCGGACCTGCTGATGGCCGAAAAGGACAGCCCCGATGAGCCGTCGATCCACTTCCTGCTGGCGTCGGTCTATCGCGCCGAAGGCCGGATGGATGAGGCGAAGCAGGAGTTGCATACCTATGGAGAGCTGCAGCGGCAGGCAAGCGCGGCCGTGGCCGAAAGAGCCAATGAAGAGATTACGGCCAAATCCCAGAGCCACTGAGCGTTGGGCGGTCTTGATGATTCTGCTGGCCTGCGGCGCGCCCGGGCTCGCGCAAATAGGGACACAACAGGGCGGCTCAAGCACGGCGGGAGTATTCGCGCCTGTACACGATGCGAAGAACCGGCCCATTACCTCCGGGGGTATCGTCCCTAAGGGCACCATCGTGTTCAGGGATGTTACTGCGGAGTCCGGATTGGGATCGTGGCGGTATTCGAGCGGCACCCCGGAGAAGAAGTACATTGTGGAGTCGCTTGGGGGCGGCGTGGCCCTGCTGGATTACAACAATGACGGCTGGCTGGATATTTACCTGGTGAATGGGATGACCTACGACGCCATGAACGGCAAAGCGGAACCACCCCATGCCGCATTGTTCCGCAACAACCACGACGGAACGTTCACCAATGTGGCGGAAGCGGCGGGCGTAACCAATGACCGCTGGGGCGTGGGTGTCGCCGTCGGCGATTTCGACAATGACGGCTGGCCCGACCTGTACGTCACCAACATTTCCGGTGGGAACCGGCTGTATCGCAACAACCACGATGGCACATTCACGGATATCGCCGTGAAAGCCGGGGTTGCGCTGGGCGACTGGTCCACCGGCCCCACATTCGGTGATTACGATGGGGATGGTTTCCTCGATTTGTTTGTTCCGGGTTATGTTTCCTACGATTTCAAGCATCCCCCGGACGCAGGATCGGACCAGGTGGCCTCCAACAATTGCCTGTTCCGGGGCGCCTCGGTCTTTTGTGGGCCTCGCGGTTTGCGCGGCGAGCACGACCACCTGTTCCACAACAACGGCAACGGGACTTTTACTGACGTAAGCGAAAAAGCCGGAGTGGCGGATGCTCCCGGCTACTATGGCTTGACGTCTGTCTTCGTCGACCTGGACGGAGACGGCAGGCCGGACTTGCTCGTCGCGAACGACTCGACACCGAATTATCTGTACCACAACAAGGGCGATGGCACATTTGAAGACGTGAGCTTTGAGTCCGGTTACGCGATGAACGGCCAGGGCCGCCCCACCGCCACCATGGGCATCGCTGTGGGCGATTACCTGAACAATGGCAAGCTGGACATTGCCGACAGCGATTTTTCCGATGACTATGACGTTTTGTACCGGAACGACGGTCCTCTGTCGTACACCGATGTCAGCTACGCATCGGGGATAGCATCTCCCACAATCCCGTTCCTTGGTTGGGGAGATGGATTCATTGACTTTGACAACGATGGCTGGAAGGACCTCTTTCTCGCCAATGGACACGTGTACCCCGAGGTGGACAAGCATGACTGGGGCACAAGCTTTGCACAGCGGCCTCTGCTTTTCCGGAATATGAAGGACGGAAAGTTTTCCCTCATGCCGGCGGTGAAAGGTGGCGGGCTTGCCCTTGCACTGAAGTCGCGCGGCGCGGCCTTTGGCGACCTGTTCAACGATGGAAGGATTGACGTGGTCATCAACAATCTTGATGGACCTCCTACGCTGCTGCGCAACGTTGATCCCAACCACAATCACTGGGTGGAGTTCCGGCTGATTGGCGGCAAGGGAGAGCCACGAGATGCGACCGGCGCTTCGGTTTTCCTTACTGCTGGAGGCATCACGCAGCGCGGAGACGTGCTCAGCGGCGGCAGTTTCGCGTCCTCCAATGATCCGCGCGTGCACTTTGGTCTGGGACAGGCGACCCGAATCGACCGTCTGGAACTTTCGTGGCCGGGAGGACGTAAGGAACAAGTGGGGGTACCGGCGCCGGACTGTATCTACACCATTCAGCAGGGGCGCGGAATCATCGCACAAACGTGCCGGAAAGGCGCCGGAAATTTGCCGGCGAATGGCGTATGAAAGGGGTCCTTCTAATATTTCTCGTCGGCCTGTTGCTGGGCCCGCCTCGTCCAACCCGGACGAAGGCCAACACAGCCGCACCCGTCAGAGCCACTCCCGTGAAAGCCGCTGACGCCTCATGCGCACAATGCCACCGCGACATCTACAACTCCTACCTGCTCACTCCCATGGCGAATGCCAGCGGCCCGGCCGCGGAACGGTTCACAACCGGAAGTTACAACCACGCCTTGTCTCACGTGGATTACACGCTTGAAAAGGTGAATGGGAAACCGGTTCTCGCATGGCGTAACCACAGCGACCCGGGAGGCTCCGGGCAACGGGACCTTATCTACTATTTTGGCTCTGGCCATCTGGGAACAACATGGCTTTATTCGGTGAACCATTATCTGTTTGAGTCCCCGGTGGCCTGGTATTCGGCCGCCGGCAAGCTGGATATGAAACCCGGCCTGAGCAACGCAAAGCAAATGCTTCCGGGACTCATGATGCAGAGCGACTGCATGCGATGCCACATGAGCAGCGTGCAACCCAGCGATCCGGGAACTCTGAATCGCTATGCCGGGCTGCCGTTTCTCCACGGAGGCATTACTTGCGAACAGTGCCACGGCGACACGGCCCAGCACCTCGCGACAAAGGGCAAAGCTCCGGTTGTGAACACTGCAAAGCTCTCTGCGGACAAGCGGGATTCCCTTTGCATCAGTTGTCACCTGGAAGCCGACATCACCGTCGAGCGGGCCGGACGTTCGATGCTGAATTTCCAGCCCGGCGACTCAATCGCCGATTACCTCGCCTTCTACACCTACACCAAAAGCGATCCCCTTGCACGCGGAGTAAGCGAAGTTGAGCAGTTCAACACGAGTATGTGCAAGCGCGTCAGCGGAGATCGCATGTCCTGCACCAGTTGCCACGATCCCCATTTCACGCCCGCCCCCGCGCAGCGAGTCGCGTTCTATCGATCCAAATGTCTGGTCTGCCATGGAACGCCATCCTTCGTGAAAACACATCATCCGGACAATCCCGATTGCATCGGATGCCATATGCCCCACAACGGAGCGGAAAATATTCCCCACGTGGCATGGACCGATCATCGCATTCTGCGCCGTCCCAATCGGGAACCGGAGGCGCAGTCAAGCTCAACGAATGTGCTGAAGGCGATTTTTTCTCCTGAAGCGAACGCGCGCGATCTGGGAATGGCATACTATCTCGCCTACCTCAAGGGAAACGGCGCGGAAGGAGCCACGTCCTGGTCTCTGCTCAGCTCACAGCAGCAGAAGATTCAAAACGATCAGGACAAACCCGCGCTCGACGCGCTGGCCCTGCTGAGCATTGAACGCGGGGACATCAAGGCGGGAGAGTCGTTCTTCCAAGAGGTGCTTCGCCTGGACCCCGATGACCTCACGGCAAATTCCGATCTCGGCGTGCTGATGGCGAAGCAAGGAGACTCCTCCGAATCGCTGCGGCTGCTGCAAAGGGCCTTCAGCAGAAACCAGGATGTGGCCGGACTTGCCATGAACCTTGCGCGCGTGCAGTGCGCAAGAGGCGACGCGGCCGGCGTCCGGAGCACTTTGACCACCGCTCTTGTCTACAATCCCGGCGTCAGGGAACTCCAGCAGTTTATGCAGTCGGCGGATACCTGCCGCGCTCCGGCGCAGGACGGGACCGCCCGATGAAGATACAGGCGGGGACGAAACTGGCAGTCTTCGTTTTGTCCATGCTCGTGTCATGCCCCATATTGGGCGCACAGACCGAAGACCCTTTAGTGACGGCGCGCAAGCTAGCCAACGCGGGCAAAACCGCAGAATCGGAAGCGGCGTTGCATCAGTTCATCGCGAGCAACCCGTCGTCCGCGGACGCATATTTTCTTCTTGGGTATGTGTATTTTCGCGAGGCCAAGCCGCGTGAATCGCTTGCCGCTTTTACCTCCGGAGCGCGGTTCCGGCATCCGGAAGCCAACGAACTGAAAATCGTGGCTTCGGACTACGTCTTGCTGAGGGACTTTCCGGATGCACAGAAGTGGTTTTCCGAAGTCACCCGCCTCACGCCGAATGACTCCGACGCGTGGTATCTGCTGGGGCGAACGCAATATAACGAGGACCAGTTCACGAACGCGATTGCCAGCTTTGAGCAGGCGCTGAAGTTGCGCCCCCACTATATTGAGGCCGAAAACAATCTCGGACTCGCCTGGGAAGGGTTGAACAAGCTTGACGAAGCCTCTGCGGCATATCGACAGGCGATTGCGTGGCAGGGAAGCCAACCCTCGGATCCTCAGCCATACCTGAACCTTGGAACCCTGCTCACGAACCAGAATCACCCAGAAAAGGCCATCCCTTTCTTGCAGCGGGCCTCCCAACTCGCCCCTGAGAACCCGAAGATCCATGAAGAGCTAGCCTTCGCTCTTGAGGCCTGCAATCGCCTGCCTGAAGCGCAGCATCAACTCGAAAAGGCTGTGGCGCTTGCTCCCAAGGCTTCCGGACCGCACTTTAAGCTGGGCCGCCTCTATCAACGCGAAGGCCTTGCTGACCTCGCCCGTCAACAGTTCGCGATATGCCAGAAGCTCTACGGCACGCATGATTCAACCGATACGCCTAATCCGTATCAGCGGAAGTAGTCGTGGGAAGTTATTGTTTCGTCTAACTCAATAACTTTGGAAATACAAATTACGCAACACGGCAGGGCGGCCGGCATTTCAATGGCGGGCGCCGCATGACTGGACAATATGACCAAGCAAGATAAGAAACCAACCCTGAGTGAAGTGGCCACCGCAGCCGGCGTCGGGACCACAACCGTCTCACGCGTCATCAATGGTGGAAAGCGAGTCGACCCCAAGACACTAGCGCGAGTGCAGAAGGCAATAAAAACTCTGGGGTATATGCCGAACCAGGCAGCGCGCATTCTTAAAGGCCACCCCACGAGGACGATCGGTCTTATCATCCCCGGTATTGCTGATTCATTCTTCGCCAAATGTGCAGAAGCGGCACAGGCGGTCGCTCGCGCCAACGATTCCCTGCTGATCGTCACAACCAGCCAGAATGATCTGCAAACGGAACTGGAGAGCATTAACGCCCTTGTAAGCCATCGCGCTGACGGCCTCATCATTGCACCTTCAAACTCTGAAAGCGCCGAACTGAGCAATGCGCTGGCCGGCGCCGGCGTGCCCGTCGTTGCAATGGACCGGCCACTGTCAGGGTCCGCCATTCCGTCCGTCGTAGCAGACAACTTTGTGAGCGCGAGCGGGGCCACCCGGCATCTGATCGAGCACGGCTACAAGCGCATCGTATGCATGACCGGCGAGTTGGGCCTCTACACCATTCGCGAGCGCGTCAACGGCTATCGGCGGGCCATTGAGTCGGCCGGCCTTCCTTGCCTTCTGGATACCTCGATTACCGACTACGAATCCGCCGAGCAGGCGGTGAAGAACCGGCTCGCTGAACCAGAACCGCCGGATGCGATCCTGACCCTTAAAAACAGCACGACCATTTTTGTTTTTGAGGTGCTGCAAAAGCTGCGCCTGGCCATACCGGACCAGATCGCATTGCTCGGCTACGACGATTTTGAATTGGCCGAGGTCATGCGCCCCTCAGTCAGCGTGGTGCAGCAGCCGATCGCGGAGATTGGCCGCAACGCGGCAGAGCTTCTCTTTGAAGAGCTGACACCGCAAATCCGAAACAGCTACGCCGCGGAGCCCGCGTGCCCCAAGCAAATCCAGCTTGGAACGCGGCTCGTGCGACGCCGGTCCTGCGGGTGCCCAGGGAACCATGGGGAAAATCTATCCGACTCGCTGCAATCATCCGACGAAGTGGCAGTTCGCGGCTGAGCCACCATATGCCGAGCATGTGCCGGCGGATGATCCGGTCTTATGAGGAAAGAAGGTCAGAGAACCGTTAGTTTTTTGTGACTATCAGGGTTAGATTGTGCGTGTGCGACAAAACGCCGCTGGTGCCGGTATTGGGGATACTGTATTTGCGGCGGTGCTGGCAGTCCAGAGCGAACCGCTCTCCGCTCCCAATTCCCTGGTAACAGGGAATTTTACAGGGAATTTTACAGGGAATTTTGAGGATTTAGGCCACGTTCTCGCTGCAAGCG
>JBOGMA010000127.1:0-9644 GCA_050746465.1 Acidobacteriaceae bacterium | reverse complement strand
GCTCTGGAGGTTGAGCTGCATACTCCGGTGGCGATGGAGAAGGGGCTCAGGTTCGCGATTCGCGAAGGCGGCAGGACGGTCGGCGCGGGGACGATTACGGAAATATTGCAGTAAGGGACTAGCCGTCCAGGCACACGCGCCTTCGGCGCAAAGACAAGTGAAGCGGAAGGCGGGGTGAGTGATCATCTCGCCGGATGCAGAAAGAGGCAGGATTGACCGGGCAGTGGCCTGGGCAATCATTTAGGATAGAAACATGCGTGAAATTGTGACATTGCAGTGTGGGGAGTGCAAAGAGCGGAATTACTCGACGACGAAGAACAAAAAGACGACCACCGGCCGTCTGGAGTTCTCGAAGTTTTGCAAGCGTTGCCGCAAGCACACCGCACACAAAGAAACGAAGTAAAGCAGGGCAAAGGGCGCAGGCCATAGGGTCAATCAGGAGCAAATTTTCTGAGCCCTGAGCCTGCACTTTGAGCCCTCTATTAGGGGCGTAAGCTCAACGGTTAAACTGTCGGTCTCCAAAACCGAACTTGGGGGTTCGAATCCCTCCGCCCCTGCCAGTAGTTCGATGAAATGAAGTTGGAGCGGCGATCCGGAACGGGCGCCGAAGGAGCGGGGCAACATGCCCGTAGCAGAGAAAAAATCCATGGCGAAAGCAGCAGCACTGCCGAACGACAACGCTGAACCGAATCGCGTATCGAGCCTAATAACGCGCACCAGCCAATTTCTGCAAGACGTGCGCTCCGAAATGCGGAAAGTGGTCACGCCCGCATGGCCCGAGGTGCGGAGCACCACGATCGTCGTTCTCGTGACGGTGTTTGCTTTTGCCGCGTTCTTTTATGTAGTGGATTCGGTGCTGGACCGCGCTCTGCGCGTGTTACTCCATTGGCTGGGAGGCCTCTAAGGAGTGCGCCGAGAGGACTAAATGACAGAAGAAATTCAAAACGACAACATTGCCGAAACCACCGAGGCCTCGGAAACACCAACCGAGCAGATCAGCCCTTCGGCCAACGAGCAGTTCAAGTGGTACATCATCCACGCCTACTCCGGGTTCGAGCGTAAAGTGCGCGAGTCGATCGAAAGTCGCGTTCAGGCATTTGGTCTGCAGAACCGCATCGGCCGGGTGATGATTCCAACCGAGCCTGTCACCGAAATTATCAACGGCAAAAAGCGCACGGTGGAGAGGGTTTTTCTACCCGGATACGTACTCGTCGAAATGGACCTCGACAACGACCTCTGGCACGTCATCAAGAACACGCCACGGGTGACGGGGTTCCTGGGAACAGGCGATAAGCCGGTTGCGTTGAGCGAGGCTGAGGTCAGCTCGATTCTGTTCCGCAGCGAGGTTTCAAAAGAGAAGCCGCGGCTCAAGATCAAGTTTGAGAAGAACGAGTCGGTGCGCATCACCGAAGGCCCGTTCGCCAACTTCAACGGGATCGTCGATGAGGTGAATGAAGATCGCGAAACCGTGAAGGTGATGGTCACGATCTTCGGCCGCTCGACTCCGGTTGAGCTTGAGTTCGGCAAAGTTGAAAAGGTTGAGTAGCGGCGCTCCTGCCAAGACGAGTGTGTGCGAAAGAGATTAGAAACAAATTTCAGTAAGAAGCTGGTAGCTGAAGGCTAGTAGCTGGGAGATTTTAAGAATGCCACCGACAAAGAAAGTACAGACGCAGGTAAAGCTCCAGATTGAGGCCGGCAAAGCCACGCCGGCGCCTCCGGTAGGCCCGGCGCTTGGCCAGGCTCAGGTCAACATCATGGAGTTCTGCAAGCAGTTCAACGCGCGCACGCAGAACAAGGAGATGGCCGGCCTCATCATTCCGGTCGTCATCACGGTTTACGTCGATCGCAGCTTCACCTTCATCACGAAAACACCGCCCGCCGCGGTTCTCCTGAAGAAGGCGGCAAACCTCGCCAAGGGTTCCGGAACTCCCAACAAGAATAAGGTGGGAACCGTGACAGAAGCGCAAGTGATCGAGATCGCCAAGCAGAAGATGCCCGACCTGAACGCCGCCTCAATTGAGGCCGCCGTCAAGAGCATCAAGGGAACGGCGCGCTCGATGGGCGTCGAAGTTGTCGCATAAAAACCTGCTTTAGAGCCAATTTCCGAATCCCGGTCCCTGTAGGACTGGGATTTTCGTTTTTGCAGGATCGATTGTCAGGGCGCTGGCCGCTGAAGTGTTTTTATGAATCTCAAATTGAGTAGCTGCTGTTGACCCTTGAGCTATGAGAGAGTAGCCGCCGGTGAAATTCTTTCTTCCGCTTCTGCACTTCCTCTTTCAGATCAACTACTTTGGCCCCTTGCTCATGGGCGTCCTCGACTCATCTTTTTTGATGCTTCCTTTCGGGAACGACCTGCTTGTCGTCGGACTGGTAGCCCACAATCACCATGGAATCCCGTGGTATGTGCTTTCGGCAGCTTGCGGCTCCACGCTGGGAGCATTGGCGCTCGCATTGGTTTCCCGGAAAATCGGCGAGGAAGGCATTGAGAAGCTTGCTGGAAAGAAGAAATATGATCGCCTCAAGAATCATATTGGCTCACATGCCGGGCCAGTGGTTTTGCTTGGCGGACTCGCACCGCCGCCGTTCCCGTTCACAATGGTGATTGCAGCGGCGGCAGCGCTGGACTATCCGATTTGGCGGCTGCTCACCATTAACTTTCTGGCCAGAGCTACCCGATTTGCGCTGCTCTCCTGGCTAGCATTGACATTCGGGAAACAGGTCTTGGCGATCGCCAAGTCGAAGCCGTTCGAATGGGGCATGGCGGCGTTTATTTTTCTCTGTGTGGTCGGGAGCGCCTTCTCACTATGGCGCTGGTTCCGCCGATCACGCACACAGGAGGAATCATAGGCCCGGTTGCTATCCAGCCTTGGATTGCCGCGATATCTCCTCAACACTCTGCGCTGAGCGGCGGTCGCGTGGCTTGAGATAGAGTTCGTTCGTCAGGACCATCCCAGCGGCGGTTAGCGGGGCGGCCACCGCCACCCCCAGCACTCCCGCAAAACTCCACATGAAGAACTGCGCCAGCACGGTCAGCACGGGAGGTAATCGAACCGCCCTATTCTGCACCATAGGAGTGAGAAGATAGCCTTCGACGAGGTGAAATATCGCATACAAGATCACAACCCATAGCGCCGTCCATGGGCCTTTCTGCAGCGCCATCAGCACGCTGGGAATTCCGGAAAGAATCGTACCGGCATAGGGCACGAAAACCATAACACCGGTAAACAGCCCCAGGATAAAGGCTAGATGGACGCCCAAAATCCAGAGCGCTAACATGCTGGCCACCCCGAGCACTGCCATCGGAACCATCTGGCCGAGCAGCCACCAGCGAAGCCTGTCCATTAACTCTTCAGCAATCTCACCGGCTCGCTGCCGATGCTCGGGCGGAATGAGAGACAGCACACCCTGCTCATAACCGCGCGGGTTCAGCGCACCGAAAAATCCAATAACGGCAACCACAATCAGGTCAACCACCGTCTCCGTGACCGCACCGGTAATGGCCTTAGCATTGGCGCCCAGGCTCGCGCTCTCCGAAGTGCGGTGGATCATCTGCAACAGCGTTCGCCCCCAGGACTTCTGTTCGAGATAGTTCTTCATCTCGGCCAACGAGTGGGGCAGAACCAGAATGATCTGATGAAGCTGCGTGACGGCTCGCGGAACGATCAGCGCCGCCGCACCCGCGATAACGACGATTAGCAGCAACAGCGTGGCGAGATATGCCAGCCCCGGAACAAGTCGCGTATGTCGCTCAATCCAAAGACTAATGGAGCGCAGCAACAGCGCGCAAAGCAGTCCGGCAAACGCCAGGAAAATCAGCTTCCACTCAAACCACACAAAGAGCAGAACAAGAACGCACACGAACGCCAGCAGCACAGCGCGCTCCGGACCCGCTTGTCTCCAATTGACCACAACGGCGTATCTACCTCACCTCTCATCCGATGCGCAAATGAAAAGCAGAGATCGAAAAATAAAGGGAGCCATGGGTTTTCTGATTGAATGGCCAACTTATCGGGTAGCAATCGACGTCGGTGAGCGATACAGCCAAGGATGCGCTCACTGATTGTGACAACAGCCAGGGGCAGCCATTTTGGCCTTCGGCAGAGTTCTTCGACACCGGGTCGAATCAGACCTAACGTCGAGGTGCTCCCGGTCCGAAAACAGGGCGGTACGGACCCACAATCTCACGCAGGCCAGAAATAGCTCCTCCGAACGCACACATTGGGGTTCAAGCGCAGCGCAGAATCTTTGCTTTCAGACTGTCCATTTTCTGCAACCTCATTCGACAACTCCATGAACGCGTCTTGCGGGCACGAACAGGCGGCCCGCGACCGCACGACACGTCAGCACACTTGGAGATTTCAGTGGGGATTATGCAACGCCATCTTCTTCCCGGTCTTTTTGTCCTGGTGCTTGTAGCTACCTGTTCAGCGCGGGGGCAGGCCGGCAATCCGCCAGACGCAGACAGCGGCCGCCGGGGCCAACAGACGCCCGGACGCTCCATCGAGGACCTGAACCTGGTCGGCGCCGAAACCGGGATGCCCTCATTTCCCGATAGCCCGATTAGTCTCCGTTCCGCCTTTCGGCAAAGGCTTTGGAACGAGGGGGTTCTATTGCGCACGGTCGTGGAGACGCAATATGCGCAGAACCTTCTGCAGGCACCTGTTTCCGCGGATGAGCAGACCTATGTTGGCGAACGCCCCTTCGCAGGCACGATGATGAGCATGACGCTGACCGCCGACCTGCGTCAGTTCCATCTGGCCCATGCCCAGTTCACGACCTGCGGTGTGTGGAACTGGGCGAGCTGGAGACCTGCCGGTCCAAAGGCGTTTCAGATTTTCGGACTGTACTTCTTCAAAGCCTTCGGCGATGACCGTGTCGAGATCAAGGCAGGGTACATTGGCAACAATCTCGAGGTGATTGGGCTGGCGGTGGGAGGTTCGGCTGCGACAGCGGCGCAGGGCGCCTACGCTGTTCTGCCTTTTGAAGTCGGACTTTCGTATTTTCCACTGACGGCTCCATCGTTCAACGTTCGGATTCGCGGGCCGTGGAAGACGTACGTGAAGACGCTTGCGCAGCGCAGCCTTGACCCCCGAGGAGGGCCGATGGAAGCTGCACGGAATGCCACGGGATTCCGTTTCGCTCCTCATGGGGACAAGCTCCTTCTGTTCGTTGAGGCGGGATACCAACGGGCAGCAGGTGCGGATGATCATGAGATCTGGTTCAGGGCCGGGTACCTGCACAACAGCACTCCTTACGCCAATCTCGGCACAGGCAAGGCGGAGGCCGGAAACCATGCTGCGTTTGCCCTGATGGATTATCAGCTGCGGCAGCCCGATCGATTGCAACCCGGGCACGGACTCTATGTGGGGGCGACTGTCATGGCGGCCGATGCCCGTTTCGATGCGTACGACAGTTACTACGAGCTGCGACTTTATCAGAAGGGGCCGTTTCGGGCACGACCTTTCGACATGGTTTCGCTGGTTGGCTATTCCAGCGGGCACAGCAGGAATCTGACGAAGCCCCTGTTAGCGTCGGGCCATACCGTCTGGGAATCGTCGGCTTCGCTTACGGGAAGCTATGCGATGCGGGTGCATCCTGGACAATACATGAATATTGGACTGAGCTACGTTCGTGGAGCCGCGATCACGCCGCGAGTGCATGATGCGCTGGCTGCCTCCGCAAGCTATATTGTGTTCTTTTGAGAAGAAGCGCGGCGTGGGGTTGGTATGCCCATGGGTCCGTATTATTGGAGAAACGCGGTCGTGCATGAAGGAGAAGATACATTGAAATATCTTTGCATTGTTTTCCTGGATGAGGCGCAGATGGACGCGATGTCTGACGCAGACCGGAAGGAACTGGACCGGCAAAGCCTGGCGTATGACGTGGTGCTTCAAGCGAGAGGCCATTTTGTTGCCGCAGAAGCGCTTCAGTCTCGGAGGAGAGCGTCGTGCGTCCGGCGCAGAGATGGAGAGTTTGCAGTGACTGACGGGCCTTTTATCGAAACAAACGAATACATTGGCGGGTTCATTCTGATCGACGCGCGCGATCAGGAGGAAGCGATCGCGATTGCCAAAGAGATCCCTGTGGCGCGACTCGGGGGTGTGGAAGTCCGGCCCATTCAATCGCTGGCGTAGCGCTATAGGCCGAGTAATTCTTCCAGACGGCCCTTGAGAAAGCGACGAGCCGGCCCCTGACGGGCCAGAGTCAATGCGCGCTGATAGGCAAGAATGGCTTCCTTGATGTTTCCCAGCCTGCGGTGGAGTTCGGCGCGTGAGGCGTAAGCCAGATAGTAGTTCTCGAGGTCGCCACGGTCGAGAATCTGCTCCACGATGACAAGACCGGCGGCGGGGCCGTCGCGCATCGCGATGGCGATTGCCCGATTGAGTTCGACGACTGGCGAGGGCTCGACTCGCAGCAAAACGTCGTAGAGTCCGCAGATCTGCTTCCAGTCGGTTGCCTCGGCAGCGGATGCCTCAGAGTGGACGGCTGCGATCGCCGCCTGGAGGGTGTAGGGTCCAAAGCGGCGAGACACCAATGCTTGCTCGACGAGTTTGGTTCCCTGGTCGATCAGGTCACGATTCCATAAGGAGCGGTCCTGCTGATCCAACAGGATCAGGTCGCCCTCCGCGGAGACGCGAGCAGGCCGGCGCGACTCCTGTAGTAGCAGGAGTGCGAGCAGGCCAGCAACCTCCGGTTCCGGCAAGAGCTCCAGCAGGAGGCGTCCGAGCCGAATGGCCTCTGCCGAGAGATCTGCACGGGTGAGCGAGGCGCCGGAGGATGCGGAGTAGCCCTCGGTGAAGATGAGATAGATGACCTGAAGGACGGAGTCCAGGCGAGAGGGTAACTCGTTGGGCGCGGGCACGACATAGGGGATACGCGCATCGCGGATTTTCGCTTTGGCGCGAACGATCCGTTTGGCAATGGTGGGGGCGCCTGTGAGAAAGGCCCGCGCGATTTCCTCGGTCGTGAGACCGCAGACTTCGCGGAGGGTCAACGCGGTTCGGCCTTCCGCCGGCAGCGCCGGGTGGCAACAGGTAAAGATGAGCCGGAGCCGGTCATCCTGCAGATGCCGCTCATCCAGCTGAGACGGATCGAAGGGCTCCTGGCGGAGCTGGTCTTCCAGCTCATCGAGAGAGCCTGCGATGCGAGCGCGGCGGCGCACCCAGTCGATGGCTTTGAATCGTCCAGCCGATACCAGCCAGGCGCGTGGGTTGGCAGGGATGCCATCGCGCGGCCACTGTTCCATCGCAGCAGTGACCGCTTCATGGAGAGCTTCTTCGGCGAGCTCGAAATCGCCGAGCAGGCGAATGAGGGTGGCGAGGACGCGGCGCGATTCGCGCCGATAGATCGCGTCGAGCGTGTGGCGAACATCCTCAGAGCTGAGACTGCCGTTCAGTGGAACCTCCTGAGGCCGACCTTGTTGAGGCGGCCGCCACGCTCAGGCTAACGGCTGCCGCCATCTTTACTATGAACCCGGTCTCGCAGGGGACGCACCTCCACGCCTCCCAGGCGCGCCGGCGGAATTGCGGAAGCGATGCGGATCGCCTCATTCAAATCCCGCGCCTCGATCAGTACGAATCCTGCGATTTGTTCGTTGGTCTCGGCAAATGGGCCATCAGTGACCGCGACTTTGCCGTTTCGGACACGCACCGTGGTCGCCTCCTCCACGGGTTGGAGGGGTCCAGCCGCGATCAGGTAGCCCTCGCTGCGCATGGCCTCGTCGAAATCGAGCGATTCGTCAATCAGGTCCTGAGATTCCTGATTGGAAAGTGCGTTGTGTTTCTTCTCGTCTACATAAACCAGACACAGGTACTTCATTGCCCCTCCCCTTATGTTCTTCTCTCAATAGTCGCGGAACCTGGTCCGATTTGGACAGTCGAAACGCCGGAATCATCATTCTTCTTAGAATGGTGCAAAATCGACAAATCGCGTTTCGAGGGCACTGCCGTTCTGGAAACGCGGTTTGGCCTGGAAGCGCCATTTGAGCTCGAGCCAGCCCAGAAACAACATCCCATTCGCAACAGACCTTAATGCTTGTGGCATGTGTATCGGGGCTGATTTATGCTGAGGTGGCCGTTCGCGGGTGGTAAATTGCCGGATGCGGGTCACAAACATATGTCGCTACTTCTCACGCGCAGGAGTTTTCTCGCTGCCTCCACTGCTGCGGCCGTTGGCCTGACATTAAGGTCGGCGATCGCGGAATCTCAGGATCTGACTGGAATGACACTGCAGCAAGCAAGTCAATTGCTCCGCAGCAAAGCCGCTTCCCCGGTAGATCTGACCCAGGCATGCTTGAGGCGCATTCAACGCTACAACGGCGAACTGGACGCCTTCATCACGGTCCTCGGCAAGCAGGCCCTGGCAGATGCCCGTGCAATGG
Organism: Acidobacteriaceae bacterium; assembly: GCA_050746465.1. GTDB lineage: Bacteria > Acidobacteriota > Terriglobia > Terriglobales > Acidobacteriaceae > Silvibacterium. Next base: position 1,264 of record JBOGMA010000127.1, on the reverse strand, counting down.
AGATCGAGCAGGCTCATGGAAAATGGCGCGGGCCGCTGCACGGCATTCCCATCGCGTTGAAGGACAACATCGACACAGCCGGAACACGCACCACTGCGGCAAGTGAGCTTTTCAAGGACCGGGTTCCGGTGGAGGATGCGGAGGTCGTTCGGCGACTGAAACAAGCCGGCGCGATCATCCTGGGAAAACTGAATCTTCATGAGTTCGCGTACGGAGGGACATCCACCGTCAGCTACTTCGGACCGGTGCATAATCCGTGGGCGCTGGACCACATCGCGGGTGGATCGTCGGGCGGGTCCGCCGCTGCCGCAGCCGCCGATCTCTGCTTTGGAACGCTCGGGACGGATACCCTCGGCTCCATTCGCATTCCGTCCTCGTATTGCGGAGTAGTCGGATTCAAGCCGACCTACGGGCGTGTTAGCCTGCGCGGAATCATTCCACTTTCCTGGTCGCTCGACCATGCAGGCCCGATCTGCAGGACAGTGGAGGATTGCGCTCTCATGCTCGGTGCGATTGCTGGCTATGACCAGTCGGACCCCACAACCATTGACGTGCCGGTCCAGAATTACACCCGCGAGCTTGACATGCAGACGTCTTCACTGCGTCTTGGCATCCCGAGGTCCCCCTTCTTCGAAGGTCTCGATGCTGAAGTAGCGGCTGCTGTCGAGACGGCGATTGGCGTGCTGCGAAAGGCCACTGCAAGTGTTTGCGATGTGCAGCTGCCAAAACCTGCTGACGCTTTCACCATTATGGCTGAAGAAGCCTATGCCTACCACGAGAAATGGATTTCTGTGTCGCCTGAAAAATACCAGCCCTTAACTCGCCAGAGGATTCTCGGAGCCGCCAATTTGAAAGCTGTGGCCTACGCGGACGCTCTTCGACAAATGAATTTGCAACGTAGAGCGATCGGGAAGGTGTTTTCAAGCGTGGACCTGCTTGTCACGCCGACCATGATGCGCACTGCAGAGAGCTTTGCGGAAAGCAAGAACTTCGACCCTCTCGGCACGCGGAACACTTCGCCGTTTGACGTTTTTGGACTGCCAACGATCACCGTGCCGTGCGGCTTTTCTGCGGCAGGGCTGCCAATCGGTCTTCAGATCAGCGGCGCTCCATTCGCGGAAACCACTGTGTTGACGCTTGCGCGCGCCTATGAGCGCGAAACAGCATGGCACGCACGGCGTCCAAAGCTGACGAGTATCTAGCCGCCCCGAGGCACACCTGCTTCCAAAGCCCAATTGGTTCTCAACGAGCGCATCATCGCCAA
>JBOGMA010000126.1:0-7406 GCA_050746465.1 Acidobacteriaceae bacterium | reverse complement strand
GTCGTTGCATCAATCGCTAAAAATAGACAAAAGTTCGTCGATACTCCCTCCAGCATCGACACAATGTCATCAAGTTTGGGAACGTTTGCGATGCAAAAGCGTCGCTCAGGATTGCGCCGCTCTGCGTATGCTTCAAGAATCGAATGCAATTACCCTATCCCCGCCGCCGATACCGAATCTCAAACTCATATCCAACATTTGCCGGAAACAACTCCGCCACCTGACGCAGCCGTTCCGCCAGCGCCGGAGCCGCAAGCAGCGGATACTCCCGTTCCTTCAAATCCATGTAATCAAAGTCCAGCGTAATCGCCAGCAGATAAATCGAGATCGCATCCGAAAACGCCGCCTCGGCATAACTCGTCCGCGCCTTTTCATCGCCGCCCTCGCGCTCCAGCGCCCGCCGACGATCCTCCCACGCATCCTGGCTAGTCTCGCCCCGAACATCCGCCTTCGCCTGCGACCAAACCAGCTCGGAAAACGCCGCCGGAACCCCCACCGACTCCACAAACTCGCGCCCCACATTGATGAAGAACTCAAACGCCAGCGCGAACCGGTCCTGCATAATGCGTGTTGAAATAAATACGCAATCCGACCCACCCAGCCGCGCGTCCCGGTGGCAAATCGCGCCATCCGCCAGCTCCGTCGAGTAGTCCTCGGCAATCGTCGGCTCATCCCCCTCGGCCATCGCCAGCGGAACAAAGTAGTACGCCCGCCGCGTCAGCGCATTCGCAATTGCCGCCGGAACCGCCTGCACCAGCCGCTCCAGGTCTTCGGCCGCAACCTGCGCATCTCCAAACGCCGCGTAGCAAATGCCGTTCGCAGCCTGCCGAACCGGCGCGCGCTGCGTAACTTCAGCGGCAGTAAGAACCTTCGTGTCTTCAGGGGCGTGATCAGCCATAAAGAAGTATTCTAAACTGGGGACGCGCGGCGATCCCGCCGTCTGCCGGAGGTGGAACCCGTGGCCGTCAGTCAAACAATCCCTTCGCACGACAAACTTTTCGGAATTCCCCTCGGCGAATTCGGCCTCATCCCCTGCCTCTTCCTCGGAGTAGCCTTCGGAGTCGCCTCCTTCTTCGCCACCTGCTTCTTCGCCATCTTCGCTCTGTTCTTCTACAACGAAATCGGCCACCACACCGTCGATCTAGCCGACGCATACCGCGACGTCGCTTTCCCCGTCGGAGTCGTCGCCCTCGTCGCCGGAGTCGCCGTCATGTTCAGCTTCTGGCTCCGCCGCAAGCTCTCGCACAGCTAGCTGATACCCCACAAACCGGGCGGCCCACTCAAGCGGTTTTTGGCTTGAGTGGGAAACAGAGACTCTGTGTTCTCCGTGCCCTCTGTGGTGAAATAAAACCGTGCCCCTGATCACCATCGACAACCCGCTCCCCGCCTCCACCGAACAAGCCCGCGAATGGTGCGCCCAGCTTGAGTCCGGAGACATCCTCTACTTTCCCCGCACTCCCATCCCCATCCCACAAACCGACCTCGAATTCCTTCTCGGTCAGCAACAAACCGACAGCTCGCTCCACAAAAACATCGCCTACAAACCCAACATCGACAGGCTCAGCGGCCTCGACACCAAAACCGCCAACACCGCCGCCGTCCAGCGCCTACACAGCATCATGCGCAGCTACTCACAATCGGTCGTCAAGTTCCTCACGGAATTCCTCGCGCCCTACCACGCCAACTGGAAACTCGACTACGCCAGCTTCCGCCCTCAGGAGGAGCAGGGTCGCGACCTCCCGCTCCGCCGCCGCAACGACCTCCTCCACACCGACGCTTTCCCCACGCGCCCCACGCACGGAGCTCGCATTCTCCGCTTCTTCAACAACATTCACCCCACCCGCCCCCGCGACTGGGTCATCGGCGATCCCTTCGAGCAAATCGCCCCGCAGTTCGCCCCCTCGCAAATCGCGCCTCGCCCGGACACCGCCGCCTCCCGCGCCGGCAAGTCGCTGGCCCGTGCGGTCGGCCTCGGCTCCGCCATCCCCTCGCTCAAGCGCACTCCCTACGACGACTTCATGATGCGCTTCCACAATTTCCTCAAAGAGAACGCCGCCTTCCAGGCCGAAACCACCCGCCACCCGTACCAGTTCCCCTCCGGCTCCAGTTGGATGGTCTGCACCGACACCGTCCCCCACGCCGTCCTCGCCGGCCAATACGCCCTGGAGCAGACCTTCCTCGTCTCGCCCGAAGCGCTCGTCGCCCCCCAGCACTCCCCGCTAAAAGTGCTGGAAGCCATCGCCGGGACGGCATTAATCTGAATTTGTCACATGTTCGTCCTGAAATGCTCTCGTGTGTGAATAGCGGAAGAACTTACATCCAATCTCGGCTAAACTCGCTTTATGCCCTTCAGAGGAAACCCTGTACAAACCGGCTTATGGCCCCCTGACCCCGTGCAATTTCCGTCGCAGCCTCACGCTATCACTGCATTTTGCGACGGAGGAGCCCGCGGCAATCCCGGACCATCCGGCTACGGCGTTTACATCCAGAACGAAGACGGCGAAAAACTCGCCGAACTCAGTGAATTCCTCGGCATTCGCACCAACAACTATGCTGAGTACTCCGGCCTGCTCGCCGCGCTCGAATTCGCCCTCCGCTACGACCACCCCCGCCTCCGCGTCGTCTCCGACTCTGAGCTGATGGTCAAACAGATCAAAGGCCAGTACAAGGTGAAAAGCCCCGACCTCCGCCCACTGTACGAAGAAGCAAAACGCCGCATCGCCGGGCTCGAGTCCTTTCACATCCAGCACGTTCTCCGCAACAAAAATAAGGAAGCCGACCGCCTCGCCAACCAGGCCATGGATGAAGGAATGGCAAAGAAGCGCGCTCCGGGGCAGTAGCGCGGAATTTCGTCTTTCTACTCAAATCAACAAGCCTTGTCATCCCGACCGAAGCGAACGGAGTGAGCGAAGTGGAGGGACCTGCACTTCCTTTGCGGTGCCGCCACATTGGTCCTCGCCTCCTTTTTGAGCTCCAATACAAAAGCCCCGGAACTCGCGCCCGGGGCTTTTCATCTTTCCTTCAATCCGACTCAGTTCTTGCCCGCAAGACTCCGCAGCACATATTGCAAAATCCCGCCGTTCTCGTAATACAGAATCTCCTGCGGCGTATCGATGCGAACCTTCGCCTCGAACTCCTTCGTCTTGCCGTCCACTGCCTTCGCCACGACCTTCAGCGTGCGTCCGTTCGCGAATTTCGTGTCAAGCAATTTCTTAATACCCGAAATGTCGAACACTTCCTCGCCCGTCAGTCCCAGGCTCTCCACCGTCTGGCCTTCCGCAAACTGCAACGGCAGAATCCCCATACCCACCAGGTTCGACCGGTGAATGCGCTCGAAGCTTTCCGCAATCACCACGCTCACCCCCAGCAGCTTGGGACCCTTGGCCGCCCAGTCCCGCGATGATCCCGACCCATATTCCTTCCCAGCGAGAATCACCAACGGCACGCCCCGCTCGGCATATTTCACCGAAGCGTCAAAAATGCTCATCCCCTCGCCCTCAGGCAGCAGCCGAGTCACGCCGCCCTCGGTTCCCGGAGCCAGCTTGTTCCGCAGCCGCACATTGGCGAACGTGCCCCGCACCATTACTTCATGGTTGCCGCGGCGCGACCCGTAGGAGTTGAAGTCCGCCTGCTTCACGCCATGTTCCGTCAGATACTTCCCGGCGGGCGAAGCCAGCTTGATCGATCCCGCCGGCGAAATATGGTCCGTCGTCACCGAGTCGCCCAGCACCGCCAACACCCGCGCTCCATGAATGTCCTCCACTGCGGCTGGCTTCGCCGGCATCCCGTCAAAATAAGGAGCCTTGCGAATGTAGGTCGAGTCCTGCTCCCACTGGTACACATTCCCCTTGGGGAACTGGAGCTGCTGCCAGTTCTGGTCGCCCCTCGTGACAACCGCGTACTCCTTCTCGAACATCCCCGAATCGATCGAAGCCGCAATCGTGTCCGACACTTCCTTCTGCGTCGGCCAAATGTCCTTCAGGTAAACCGGAGTGCCGCTCTTGTCTTTGCCAAGCGCGTCCGTATCAAAGTTGTGATCAATACGCCCGGCCAGCGCAAACGCCACCACCAGCGGAGGCGACATCAGGTAATTCGCCCGAACTTCCGAATTGATCCGCCCTTCAAAGTTCCGGTTCCCGCTCAGCACCGAAACCGCCACCAGCCCATGGTCCTCAATCGACTTCGAAACATCCGCCGGCAGTGGACCTGAGTTCCCAATGCACGTCGTGCATCCGTAACCCACAACGTTAAACCGCAGCTTGTCCAGATACGGCAACAGTCCCGACTTCTGGTAGTAATCCGACACCACGCGCGACCCCGGAGCCAGCGAAGTCTTCACCCATGGCGGAACGCTCAGTCCCTTTTCGACAGCCTTCTTCGCCAGCAGTCCCGCCGCCACCATCACCGACGGATTGGACGTATTCGTGCAGCTCGTGATCGCCGCAATCACAATCGATCCATTGTCCAGATACTTGTCCACATCCACGCCAAAACGGTCCTTCACCGACATTGTCGGCCCCGGCTCCTTCGTGCCCAGTGCTGAATCAATTGCATCCGCCGCGTGGCCGCCCTCAGTCTCCCATCGAACGATCTGCCGCGACCCATTCTTGTTCCCCATCGGTCCCAGCAGATTCGGTAACTGCTTGCGAAAGGCCGGCCCTGACTCCCGCAGCCGCACCCGATCCTGCGGCCGCTTCGGCCCCGCAATGCTCGGCTCCACCGTCGCCAGGTCCAGTTCCACCGTCTGCGTATACTCCGCCTCTGGAGCATCCGCCGTGTGGAACATCCCCTGCTCCTTGTAGTACGCCTCCACCAGCGCAATCTGCCCCGGCTTCCTGCCGGTCAGCTTCAGGTAGTGCAGTGTCCCGGCGTCAACCGGAGAAATGGCGCAGGTCGCTCCATACTCAGGAGACATGTTGCCGAGCGTCGCGCGATCGGCAATGGCAAGCTCGCTGACCCCCGGCCCGTAAAACTCAACAAACTTCCCGACCACTCCGGTCTTGCGCAGCACTTCCGCCACGGTCAACACCAGATCGGTGGCCGTCGCGCCTTCCCTCAGCTTGCCCGTCAGCTTGAACCCGACCACCTGCGGAATCAGCATGGAAATCGGCTGGCCCAGCATCACCGCCTCAGCCTCAATGCCGCCCACACCCCAACCAAGCACCCCCAGCCCATTGATCATCGTCGTGTGCGAGTCCGTCCCCACCAGCGTGTCCGGATACGCAAACCATTTTCCGTCCCGCTCAAGCGTGAACACCGACCGCCCCAGATACTCCAGGTTCACCTGGTGGCAAATCCCCATTCCCGGAGGCACCGCCGAAAAATTCCGAAACGCCGACTGCCCCCACTTCAAAAACGCATACCGCTCCCGGTTCCGCTGATACTCCATCCCCACATTGAACGAATACGAATTTCCCGTCCCGTACTGGTCCACCTGCACCGAGTGGTCAATCACCAGCTCCGCCGGCTGCAGCGGATTGATCTTCTCCGGATCCCCGCCCAGCGCCTTCATCGCGTCACGCATCGCCGCCAGGTCCACAATCGCCGGAACCCCGGTAAAGTCCTGCATCAGCACGCGCGCCGGCATGTACGCAATCTCCCGCGACGGCTCCGCCTTCGGGTCCCAATTCGCCAGAAACTCAATGTCCGCCGCCGTCACGCTCTTGCCGTCCTCATGCCGCAGCAGGTTTTCCAGCAGCACACGAAGGCTGAAGGGCAGTCGGCTCAACTTCACACCCTTCTTCTCCAGCGCGCTCAGCCGATGAATCTCATACGTCCGGTCACCGGACTTCAACTGCGACTGCGTTCCAAAACTGTTCACTGATTTGCTCATTGCAATCACCTTTCTTCAGGTAAGAGGGAAAAACGGCGCGCACCCGCGCGGGCGGAGTGAATTCCGCAACAAAAAACCTGCTCGGCAAAAACCTTAGTGATTCAACGATCTGCCCGTCCACGATCGGGCCGTCCGTGGCGAAAGCGCTTGAGAACTGGATGCAAACACAACATTCTCATCGTCCTGACTTCATTCTATTCCAACTCCCGCCTTATCAATAAAAGGGATGCACTAAACTTGAAGAGACAATGACGGCCAACCTCGACGGCACAGATCAGGAATCCCACAAACCCAGACGGATCGGCTTCATGGCAGGGCGGATTCAAGTGCCCGACAATTTTGACACCATGGCTCGCGAACAGATTGAGGGGATATTTTATTCTTCCGAAAAACCTGAGCTGCCCCGAAAGACCCTGACTACCCCAATGACCATCCTCCTCCACTTCTCCGGCCCCGACCATCCCGGCCTCACCAGCGAGCTCACCCGCATCCTCGCCGACGCAAACGCCAGCGTCCTCGACATCGGCCAGGCCGTCGTGCATGAAACCCTCGCCCTCGGCCTCCTCATCGAGCTGCCCGCCAACTCCGACTTCGCCCCGCTGGAGTCAGCCCTCACCAAAAAGGCTCAAACCCTCGGCCTCCACGTCCGCTTCACTCCCATCACCGCCGAAGCCCTCAACCACTGGCTTTCGCTTCAGGGCAAAGACCGGCTCATCATCACCATCCTCGGCCGCTCCATCTCCGCCGACGCGCTCTCCCGAGTCGGCTCCATCATCGCCGACCACGGTCTCAACATCGACCGCATCCAGCGACTCTCCCGCCGTCTCTCGCTCACCGTGCATACGCCCACGGCCAACGCCTGCGTCGAAATGCGCGCCAGCGGCTCCATCCAGAACGAAGACGCCATGCGCGCCGCCTTCGTCGCCCTCGCCCAGCAGCTCCCCATCGACATCGCCTTCCAGCGCGAAAATATCTTCCGCCGCAATCGCCGCCTCTTTGCCTTCGACATGGACTCCACCCTCATCCAGGGCGAAGTCATCGACGAGCTGGCCAAACTCGCCGGCGTCGCCGACCAGGTCGTCCGCATCACCGAGTCCGCCATGCGCGGCGAAATCGACTTCCAGCAGAGCTTCCGCCGCCGCGTCGCCCTGCTCAAAGGACTGCCCGAATCCCGCGTCCACGAGCTCATCGGCCGCATCCCTCTCGCCGAAGGAGCCGAGCGCCTCATCTCCACCCTAAAAACCCTCGGCTACAAAACCGCCATCCTCTCCGGTGGATTCACCTTCTTCGCCCGATGTCTCCAGCAGCGCTTCGCCATCGATTACGTCCACGCCAACGAGCTCGAATTCGTCAACGGAGTAGTCACCGGAGAAGTCACCGGCCCCATCATCGACGGAGCCCGCAAAGCCGCCCTCCTCCAGCAAATCGCCGAGCAGGAAAAAATCTCTCTCGAACAAGTCGTAGCCGTAGGCGACGGAGCCAACGACCTCCCCATGCTCAACCTCGCCGGAATGGGCATAGCCTTCCGAGCCAAACCCCTGGTCCGCCATAGCGCCGAACACTCCCTAACCCA
>JBOGMA010000125.1:0-3856 GCA_050746465.1 Acidobacteriaceae bacterium | reverse complement strand
AGCCTACTACGACTCACTGATGAAGCTTTATGCCTCCTGGGGGCTTGATTTTCTGAAGGTGGATTGCATTTCGTCGCCCTATCGTGCCGCTTCGATTCACATGATTGACAGGGCGATCCAAAAGACGGGCAGGCCGATTGTGCTGAGTTTATCTCCAGGGCCAACGCCGCTTGCCGAAGCGGCCGATGTGCAGCGGAGCGCGCAACAGTGGCGCATTTCCAATGACGTCTGGGACCTTTGGAGCAAGCCGCACGGTGACAATGAGTTTCCGCAGAGTTTGAAAAATCAATTTGCGCTGCTCGCCAAGTGGGAGCCGTACGCAGGGCCTGGGCACTGGCCGGATGCGGACATGCTGCCCATTGGGTATCTGGGACCGCATCCGGGCTGGGGAGAGCCACGCGAAACGCGCCTTACGCGCGATGAAGAACGGACCCTCATCACGTTATGGTCGATTGCGCGCTCGCCGCTGATTCTGGGCGCGAATCTCACGAAGATGGATGCGGCAACGGAGTCCCTGTTGACGAATCCGGAAGTGCTTGCCGTCGATCAGCACACTACGGGGAACCATGCGGTGGCGCAGGTGGCAAAGAACGGCAACATCGTGATGTGGGTGGCGCGTGAAGGCCCCGATACGGTCCTTGCCGTGTTCAACCGCAGCGACAATCCAGCAGAAGTGAAGCTGCCGGAGTGGAAGAAACTCGGAGAGCAGTTTGGCCTTGATCGAGCGAGCTATCGCGTCCGCGACCTGTGGCAGCGCAAAGACCTGGGCGCACGACGCTCGCTGTCGGTTACGATTCCCGCGCATGGCGCGGAGCTTTATCGGCTAAGCCGATAACTTTTCGGCGCCCGCGTTGAGGGCGTTGAGAACTGCGTCGACGCCGGGGTTGGCGTGCTGGAGATATTCGCTGACGCGGTGACGCTCGTCTGGCGTCAAGGTGGGGACGAGCGAGAGGATACGGCGCAGAGTGGTGGAAACGTCGTCAACATAATTCATCATGCGGATGGCTTCGCCCGAAAGTGGCATACTTTTCATAATCCCCGATTCTGATTTACTGCTTCTTCTCTCATTCTCCTCGACGTGGAGTGGGGATGTAAAGCGGCGCAGCACTACAACAAATCGCGAAGGTAAGGCATCCAAACGAGATGCCGACAGCAATACTTCCTGCCATGAACGAATCCACACATCAGAAAAATATTCAGGACTGCATTGATGAGACGCTTCATGCGGAAGCGCGGACGCCGCGGTCGACGTATCGCTTGCAGCTTCATGCCGGATTTGATTTTGCGGCTGCCGAAGCGGCGCTGCCTTATCTGCGGAAGCTGGGGATTGGGGACTGCTACGTTTCTCCTGTATTTGAGGCACGACCGGGCTCGATGCACGGCTACGATGTGACGCGGCATGACCGGGTGAATCCCGAGCTGGGCGGCGAAGAGGGGTTCGCGCGTTTTACGGCGGCGCGGAGAGAAGCTGGGCTGGGGCTGCTGCTGGATATTGTTCCGAACCACATGGGAGTGGGGAACGACTCAGTGTGGTGGCAGGACGTGCTGGAGAATGGGCGCACGTCAGAGTACGCGGAATATTTTGATATCGACTGGGACCCGCTCAAAGAAGACATGCGTGGCAAGCTGCTGCTTCCAATTCTGGGAGATCAGTACGGGAAGGAACTGGAGAGCGGTCGCATTCAGATTGTGATTGAAGGCGGTGTTGGAAAAGTGAAGTATTACGACCACTCAATGCCGCTGGCTCCGCGATCGCTTCCGGTGATATTTCCGGAAGCGCAGATGGGGGAGCTTCCGGAGAATCTGCGGGAGATGCTGCGGGATCTTACCCACCATATTCCGCCGAATTATACGTCGGACACTGGGTTGGCGGCGCAGCGCAGGGCTCAATTGGAGGAGATTCAGCCGCGGATACGCAAAGCACTGGCGAATCCGGCAAACCAGGCGGCGATTGCGGCGGCGCTGGAGAGGGTGAATGGCAGGGTAGGCGATCCGCACAGCTTTGACCGCCTGCACGCGGTGCTGGAGGAGCAACCATACCGGCTGGCTTTCTGGCGAGTGTCAGCAGAGGAGATCAACTACCGGCGGTTCTTCGATATCAACGACCTGGTCGGCTTGAGGATGGAAAACCCCGTAGTGTTTGCGGCGACGCATTGCCTGATTCGAAGGATGCTTGCGGAGAAACTAGCGACGGGGCTGCGCATTGACCACTGTGACGGAATGTTTAACCCGCGGCAGTATCTGATTCGCCTGCAACTGCTGTATATCGCGAGCCAGTGCCGGGGTGCGAAGCCGGTTGGGCCGGTGGCCGCGAATGGAATTGAAAGTGAAGTTCGGGATTCGCTGCGGGGATACGACTGGAGCGCGGTGCAGGGACCGCTGTATGTGGTTGTGGAGAAGATTCTGGAGCCTCGCGAGGCGTTGCCGCCAGAGTGGCCGGTGCGGGGCACGTCGGGGTACGACTTTATTCATTTTGCGAACCAGATTTTCATTCAATCGGAGAACCGGAAGCGGTTTACGGATCTGTACAACTCGGTAACGGGATACACATGGGATCCCGAGGGGGTTGTTTACCGTTCGAAGCTGCAGGTGATGCAGAACGCGCTTTCGAGCGAGACGTACGTGCTGACCAATCTGCTGAGCCAGCTAGGATCGGCGGACCGGCGCGCGCGCGACTTTACGGACAATCTGCTGGACTCTGTGATTCGGGAAACGATTGCGTGTTTTCCGGTGTATCGAACTTACATTGATGATCGCGGGCAGTATACGGAGCGGGACCGAGCGTATATTCGCCAGGCAATCGCAAAGGCGAAGTACCGCAACCCGGATGTGGATGCTTCGGCATTTGATTTTCTGGAAAACATTTTGCTGTTGCAGGGGAAGAGCGGCGAGGAAATTGACCAACGGGAGCTTTACTTTGCACTGAAGTTCCAGCAGTTGACCGGGCCGGTGATGGCGAAGGGCGTGGAGGATACGGCCTTTTACGTCTATAACCGGTTCATTTCTTCGAATGAAGTTGGGAGCTCGATTAAGGCGTTTGGGATTCCAGTGGAAACATTTCACGAGAGCAATCGCGATCGGCTCAAGAATTCCCCGGACGCGATGCTGGCGACGTCCACGCATGACACGAAACGCAGCGAGGATGTTCGCAACCGGCTGAATGTGATTTCAGAGCTGAAGCTGATATGGCCGGCATTCGTGCGCCGGGCACAGCGGCTGAATGCCCGCTACAAGCAGACCGCTGAGGACGGGCGCGCGGCTCCGGACGCGAATGAGGAATATTTGATTTACCAGACGATTGCGGGCGCGTGGCCGTGGAGGATGGAGTCGGCGGAAGAGCGGAAGCAGTTCATTGAACGCTTGCAGCAGTACATGACCAAGGCGCTGAGTGAAGCTAAAGTCAATTTAAGTTGGGTGAATCCCAACGAAAAGTATGTGGCCGCAGTGCATGCGTTTGTAGCGGCGATTCTGACTCCGGATGAGGACGGCACGGAACGGAAGTTTGTGCAGGCGCTGCATCTGCTGCTGCCCGCGCTCAAGCTGTTTGGCGCGGTGAATTCGCTGGCGCAGGTGGTGCTGAAAGTGGCGTCGCCGGGGGTTCCCGATTTTTACCAGGGATCGGAGATGTGGGACCTGAGCCTGGTGGATCCGGACAACCGGCGTCCAGTTGATTATGCTTTGCGCGCGAATGCTTTGGATTCGATGACGCGCCAAGCAGATGCGGAAGGCGAGCTTGCGGTTTGCGGTGATGCATTGGCAAAGATGGAGGACGGGCGCGTCAAGCTGTGGGTGACGCATCGGGCGCTGGCGTTGCGGGCGCAGAGGCCGGAGGTGTTCCGGCGCGGTGAGTATGTTC
>JBOGMA010000124.1:0-1975 GCA_050746465.1 Acidobacteriaceae bacterium | reverse complement strand
CACAAACTCATCACCAAAGCGCAGCGGCCCATTCAGCACCTTCTGCCGATTCAAAATAATGGCGCTCTGCTCCGAAACCCCGCGAATCAGCCCCATGTTCCGAAGCATCGCCTCGTCTTCCTTAAAGCCAAACGTCCGCGCCGGGGCAATCTGCGCGGCATAGTCGCGCGTCGCCAGGTCCACCGCGAATCCCTGCTTCCCAATCGGCGTCGGAAAGTCGATCTTGTACGAAACGCTGTACCCCTCGCCCGGATACACGCCGATAAACTTATCTCCCTCGCGCACTTCCAGGCTCTTCAGAATCCGCAGATACTCCCGCCGCCGCCGCTGCGCCTTCAGCCCAATCGACCGGAACGCCTCTACATAAGGCAGCGCGCTGCCGTCCAGAATCGGCAGCTCCAGGTTGTCCACCTCGATGATGACGTTGTCCACGCCCAGGCCGATCAGCGCAGACAAAAGGTGCTCGGTCGTCTGAATCAGCACGCCCTTCCGCATCAGGCTGGTGGCGTAGCTAACCTTGGCCACGTTGCGCCCGGTGGCGGCAATCTCAAAATTGTCCAGGTCGGTACGCCGAAAGAGAATCCCGCATCCCGCCGGCGCGGGCAGCAGCCGCATGGAAACCGGAACCCCACTATGAAGACCAATGCCGCTGAACTCCACGGGGTTCGCAATCGTATGTTCAAAATGCGATGATTCGCTCAAAATCAAAACCCTTCATGCCGGATTTCCCGGTATGAAGGCATAGACTACTTGCGCGGGAACAAGTTTCGCTGTGTCAAAATAGCCACAGTTTTGAGCGAAAGTTCCACAATTGAATACAATCACGCCTTAGAGACGTCATTGGCTAAGCCGTCATAACCACTATGAGATACGAAGTTCCCAACCTGCTGAATGCGGCAAAGCGCCGGGAGGAAAGCCTTCTGCGCCTTATCAAATCTCTTGTCGAACTTGAGTCCCCGACCGCCGAAAAAGCCATCGAGAAGGCCGCCCTGGACCGCTGCGTAGACCTTGTCGCTGACGCCGCCGCGCGCCTCGGAGCTACCATCCTCCGCCATCGCCAACGCCATTCCGGGGATATCCTCGAAGCCCGTTTCAGCCACCCCAAAGCCCGTGCCGAAAAGCCCATCCTCCTCCTCGGCCACCTCGACACCGTCTGGCCCATCGGCACGCTCGCCAAAATGCCCTTCAAAATCGAAAAAGCCCGCGCCTGGGGTCCCGGCGTCTTTGACATGAAGGCAGGCGTAGCCATGGCCCTCACCGCCCTCGAAATCCTGCAAGACGAAACCCTCCCACACTGCCCCGTCACGCTCCTGCTCACCAGCGATGAAGAAACCGGCAGCCATGCCTCCCGCGACCTGCTTGAAAAAACGGCTTCCCGCTGCCAGGCCGTCTACGTCCTCGAGCCCGCCCAGGGACCCAAGGGCGCCTGCAAAACCGCGCGCAAGGGCGTTGCCAACTTCCAGGTCCACGTCACCGGAGTCGCCGCCCACAGCGGAGTCAACTTCCAGCAGGGCCACTCCGCCATCGCTGAACTCGCCCGCCAGGTCGCCGCCGTCGAATCCCTCACCGACCTCAAGCGCGGCATCACCATCAACGTCGGAACCATCCACGGGGGCACGCGCTCCAACGTCGTCCCCGCCGAAGCCTGGGCCGAGGTCGACGTCCGCGTCCCCCGCGCTTCCGACTTCCCCCGCATCGACGAAAAGCTCAAGCGCCTGCGCCCCAAAGACAAATCCTGCGTCCTGAAGATTGAAGGAGGCCTGAACCGACCCCCCATGGAGCGCACCCGAGCCACAGTAGCGCTTTACAGAAAAGCGGCCGCCCTCGCTCAGCAAATCGGCTTCAACCTCGAAGAGGCCGCCACTGGAGGCGGCTCTGACGGCAACTTCACCTCCGCCCTCGGCATACCCACGCTCGACGGAATGGGCGCGGTCGGCGAAGGTGCCCACGCCCGCAACGAGTCGGTACTACTCAA
>JBOGMA010000123.1:0-8999 GCA_050746465.1 Acidobacteriaceae bacterium | reverse complement strand
GTTCACGCCTCTGAGCACCATCACGCTGGCCCCGGTTCCGGCGCCCACGCCGACTGACCCGAACAACACATCCATCCCCCAGGTTCGGTCTATCGTCTCCAACTACAACTATCCCATCGGGAAAGTGTATGTGGCGGCACAGAATAGCCCGTACGTGACGGCGATCCGCACCGATACGGACGTGATTTCCTCGCGCATTCTGGTCCAGGGAAATGTATCGGACATTCACATCAGCCACCAGTATGCGGCGCTGAACTCAACGAACAGCCAAATAGACAGCCGCTCGATTGGATCTGGCGCACCGTAAACTTAGGTTCTGTAATAAGTTTTAGCAGATAGTTAAGGCATCTCTTGAGGATGCCTTAACTGTTTCTGCGCACTGTTATGGGCGGGCTCCTGTCTCATAATTCAAAGTGGCGAGCGAGAGACGGTATTGATACTGAGCGTTCGTGTTGCCAATCTCCGCCTGAGTTTGCTGAAGCTGCGCCTGACTCAGCTCAACAATAGATCCTAAGCCGAGCTTGTATCGGGTTTGCGCCAGCTTAAGCGCGAGGTTTGCCTGCGCAGCAAGCTGCTGCGTGACGGAAACCCGCTGCCATGCAGTGGATGACGCGAGCCACGCCGTCCGCACATCGCGAACGATTTGATCGCGGAGCGCGCGAGCGTGCTCGGAATCGGCTTCCGCGCGAATGCTGGACGCCTTTGCCTGGGCGTTGTAGAAGAAACCGTCGAAGATGGGGACGTTCATGTTCACGCCGACAGCTCCCCACCAGTTGTTGCTGTAATAAGCGGCGGGGCGAACAGGGATTGTGCCCACGGTTCCGAGAGCGCTGATGGTGGGCAGCATCTGCTCGCGCTGCGCACGCGCCAGCTTCTCTGCGGATTGCTGACCATAGAGGAGCGCCTGTAAATCCGGCCTCTGCTTGAGTGCGAGTTGGATCAGCGGCTGCGCGCCTTGTGGAGGCTGCGGCACTGCCGCATTTTCTTCGACCAGATGGAATTGCACATGATGGTCAAATCCGAGGATTGCGTCCAGGCTGGTCATGGCGGAATCAGCATTGTTCTGCGCATCGAGTTGCAGGAGTTTTCCCTGAGACAGATCCACATCGGCAAAGCTCAGGTCCAGCGTGGATTTGAGCTTGTTCTTTGTCATTTGCCGGACCTGATCGTCGGTGGTCTGGCGCGCCTGTACCGTTTGGGCGGCAACGCGGAGCAAGGCTTGCGCCTGCAGGGCGTTATAGAACGCCTGGTCGGTCGCGAGGACGATGTCCTCCGTGGTTGCGATTGCATTCGCGTCCTGGGCCTCTGCCTCAAGCTTTTGCGAGGCGATGAGGTTGTGAGTATGTCCGAAATCGGTGAGAAGCTGCGAGAGCGTTCCTCCGGCTCCGGCGTGCGTAATGAGCCTTGATGCGGTGAGGTACCCCGCCGAAATTCGGCTTCCGTCCAGAGCATCGACGGCGGTGATGCTGCCGGTTAGCCGTGGCAGGTTTGAGGAGCGGGCCTCGCGCACCACCTGATGCTGCGCGAGGGCCAGCAGCTTGCCCACGCTTACGTCGGGGTTCTGCCGAATCGCCATCGCTTCAGCCTGCTGGCGGGTGAGCGTGCGGACGGCGCTTGCCTCCGCGGGCGGAGCCGCGTTCACCTGCATGGCGAGCGCCGGGGTGGGCGCGCTTGGAAGCGGATTCAGGCTCTGCGCGCGTGCGCTGAACGGAAGAACAAGCGATGCAAGGAGCAGAATGGCCGAGGTGCACTTCACGCCATCACCTCCTCGCCAGCGGCAGTCGATTCCAGATCGGTATCCTCTCTCTTTTCTTTATGCAGAATGAGGTAGACGGCGGGAACCAGGAAGACCGTAACGATGACCGAGACGCCAAGTCCGCCGATGATGGCCCGAGCGAGCGGAGCATACTGCTCACTGCCGGCCTCAAGGCCTAGCGCCATGGGAATCATTCCGAGGATGGTTGCGAGCGAGGTCATCAGGATAGGCCGCATACGCACCTTGCAGGCTTCGACTGCGGCGTCCAACATGGGTAGCCCCTGCTTGTGCAGCGTTCCCGTGAACTCCACAATCAGAATGCTGTTTGACACGACGATTCCGATCATCATGATCAGGCCCATGAGCGACATGATGTTCAGCGTGCTGCCCGTGAGAAACAGTATGATGGCCACGCCGACGACTCCCGGTGGGACGGCAAGCAGAATGATGAGCGGATCGAGGAACGACCGGAACTGCGCCATGAGGATGAGGTAAACGAGCACAATGGAAATCACTATCCCGATGGAGGACCGTTTGAAGGACTGATTCATTCCGTTGAGTGCGCCGCGGATGTGAATCGTTACGTTATGCGGAGTCTTGGTGGAAGCGACGATTTTTGCCACTTCCCTGCCCACCTTGCCGAGATTCTTTCCGCGCGGGCTCACATAAATGTCGATGGCGCGGCGGAGTTGGAAGTGATCGACCTCAGTCGGCGTATTGATTGGCTTAACCTTGGCGACCGACTGTAGCGTCGTAGAGCCGGACGCGCCATCGGCATGCAGTGGAATCTGCAGGAGGTCGTTCATCGTCATGTGCTCGTCCTGATGATTGAAGTACTGAACGGCCACCGAATATTTATTGCCGGTTTTCGGATCGACCCAGTAGCTGGGCGCGATTACGCTGTCAGAGGTAAGCGCAGTGATGACATTGTTGACGATGGACTTTGGGGTTAGGCCGATCAGACTGGCGCGTTCACGGTCGATGTTCATCATGAGACCGGGGTAGCGCTGGTTCTGCGGAATATACACGCCGAAGATGTCAGGCACGCCGCGCAGCTTGTTGGCCATGCTCTGTGCAATATCGAATGACTGGTTAAGATCATGCCCGACAATCTGGATTTCAATTGGGGCGGGCAAGCCCTGATTGATAACTCCGTTAACCAGGCCGCCGGTCCGGAAGAAAGTAGTCAACTCAGGCATTTGCGCGTCGACCGCGCTGCGGACCCTGTCCATGTAGAAGAAGCTGCTCTTCTTGTGCTCGGCCTTGAGGCTGACCTGCACGAAGGCAGTGTCCATGGAAGAGTTGCTGGAGTAGATTGTTGACGGCCCGTGGGTGATGCCGATGTTCGAGACAATCATGCCCAGGTCGCGTTTTGGAACCTCCTTGCGGACGATGTCCTCAAGCTGCGCGATGTACTGGTTACTGACTTCAACTCGCGAACCGTCGGGACACTTGACGTTAATGACAAACTGGCCGGGATCGGTACGCGGAAAATACGAAGTTCCGATGAACGGAACAACAGCGATCAAGGCTACGGCCATTCCTGCGGAAATAAGAATCGTACTGGCCACCGGTCTTTTGAGCGTGCGCTTCACGTAGATTTCATAGACGTTTAGCATGCGGTGGAACCAGCGGTTGAACCACGCCTCAAAGCGCTGGAAGAGCGACGGTTTGTGATTTGGCGGGAGCCCTGCCCCATGCGCCGACTTGATGTAGGTGGCGCAGTAGAGCGGAATCACTGTCATGGAAAACGCATACGAAGCAAAGATGGAGAAAACGACACCGAGTGCGAGGTCGATGAAGAGATACTTGCTCACTCCATAGAAGAACGTAACCGGAAAGAACACGATGGAGGTGGTGAAGGTGGCCGCCAGCACCGCCATGTTTACTTCATTTCCGCCGCGTTCCGCCGCGACTTCAGGAGCTTCGCCGCGTTCGAGCCATCGGAAGATGTTCTCAAGCACGATAACCGCGTTGTCGATTAGTCGCGAGAAGACGAGAGCGAGTCCGCCGAGAAGCATGGTGTTGATGGAGCCGCCCATCAGGTGATCGATGATCATGCAGACCAGCACCGAGAGCGGAATCGCGAGCAGAACGACAAAGGTGGCGCGTCCGCTGCCGAGAAAGACCAGGATCATGATGCCCGTGAGCACAATGCCGATGGTGGCTTCCTTCACCAGGTTCTTGACGGCGACTCTAACGAAGACCGACTGATCGAAAACGACAGCGGTCTTCAGCGTCGATGGCACGTTCACCAGATGCTTGATGGTTTTGCGAACGCCGTTCACGATGCTGATCGTGTTGCTGTCGCCCCCTTGCTTGAACACAGGGACGTAGACGGAGCGCTGTCCGTCAATGCGAACAATATTGGTTTGCAAAACGCCGGAGTCCTCCGCCTTGCCGATGTCAGAAACGAGAACGGAAGAATTGCCGACGGACTTCAGCGGTATTGCATTGATTTCCTGAATGGGCGGCTGCGCGTTTGTGTAGACGTTGTAGTCCTTGGGGCCAATCTGCACATCGCCGGCTGGCAGAATCAGATTGGACTTATCCACGGCGTGGACCACGTCCATCAGAGACAGGTCGTGCGCCTCCAGCTTGAGCGGGTCAACATAAACCATAATGCGGCGATAACGGCCGCCGTAGGGATCGGGAACAGACGCGCCGGGCACGTTGGCAATTTGATTGCGCACGGCGAATTGGCCGATGTCCTTGAGGTCCGTTTCATTCAGCCCTTTGCCTTTCAGCGTGACAAGACAGACCGGCTGATTGGACGCATTCATGCCAAGCACCATCGGCGGCAGAGTGCCGGGCGGCAGTTTACGCAGATCGGCCATGGCCAGGTTGGCAATGTTGCTGAGCGCGGCGTTGGGGTCGGTTCCGGGGCGAAAGTACACCCTGATGAGGCTGACACCGTCCATGGAGCGCGACTCGATGTGGTCGATGTTGTTGCCGTAAGTAAAGAACCGCTCGAATGTATCGGTGATGTCCGCTTCGACCTGCTGGGGCGGCATGCCGTTGTAGAACGTAGCGACGACGACGACCGGCATGTCGATCTTCGGAAAAAGATCCACCGGCATTTGCACGATGGTCGCGATTCCCACCACGGCCATTACCAGGCACAGCATCAGGATGAAGTAGGGATATTTAATTGCAAACTTCGGCACTACTGGTTCTCCTCGATGGCTTGCGCGATTTCCGGACGAACCTTTTCGCCCTGCTGATATCGGCTTTGGCTGCCGGTGATAACCAGATCGCCCTGCTTGAGGCCGCTCTCCACCTCAGCGAGCGTTGCGCTCTGAATACCAATTTGAACGGGACGAAATTGCACGCGATTTTGCGCATCGAGCACGAGCACCCGCGTCTGATTGCCATCCCGCACGATTGCCTGCACCGGAACCGTGAGCACATCGTCGTGCCGCTCCAGTTGCAGCGTGGCATTGGCGTACATTCCGGGCGTCAGTGTCAGATTTTTATTGGGAACATCGATTTCGGTTTCCATCGTGCGCGTATCAGCACTTATGTCACGCGTAAATCGCGCCACCTTGCCCGTAAATGTGCGGTTTACCGCGTCCACGCGAACCTGCACCGGATCACCCTCATTGATGTAGCGCACCGCATCTTCCGGAACAGGGAGGCGCAGCCGCAACAGGTCTGACTGCGACAGCTTTACGATAGGCAGCGATTGCACATTCGACGCGGTGCCCGCCTGGATGAGCGCGCCAGTGTCGGCGTAACGCCAGGTAATTACCCCATTCAGAGGGGCCGTAACCTTGGTGTAGGCTTCCATGTCGCGAACTCGCTGGCTGTTGGCGTTGGCGTAGTCCGATTGATTTTCCGCCGCTGCCAGCGCCGATTTTGCCGAGTCCACCTGAGCTTCCGACGCAAGATCTTTGGACTGAGCGTCGTCGAGTTCCTGCTGCGCGATGAGTCCCGTCTGGGCAGCGGCAGCCTGCTTCAGCCGAATGTAATTCGCGTGGATCGCCCCGTGTTGCGATTCGGCACGCGTGACTTCGTTCCTTGCCTGCGTGATTTCGTCCTTGCTGCGCGCGTACTGCGCCACGCTTCCCTTTACCTGCGCGTCGAGTTCGGGAACCTCCAGCACAGCGAGCGTCTGGCCGGCATGAACCTTGTCGCCAATATCCACATAAATGTGCCGGATGTAGCCCGACACTTTCGAGTGAACATCCACTACCTGGTACGGCTGAAACTCGCCGGCAAGCGTGAGCGAGCGAGCAATAGACCCGCGCTGCACCTGTGCCACGCTGGCCGTGGGCAGCGCCTTGGCGCTCACCTCCACTGGGCTGGAACGGCCATGATGAGAAATCCTGACGACAGCAATGATCAAAGCCGCCACGACAACAGCAGCAACAAGAAGGGACGAGCGCTTACGCATATCCGCAACCACCTGTAATGGAATACAGCCGCGCACGGCTGAAAAGGGTTCGGCTCGAAGCAGAACCAAATCAAAACGATGTATGGAAAGAGGGCGGTCTAGCGGAGGGAGGGTGGAGGACGGAACAATATTTGCCTGGCGGCTGGAGGATTGGCCCGCCGCTGCGGGTTTTCTCTTCGGTGAAAAATCCAGAGCGATTGCCGCCGAGGCTCGCCGAGAAGGAGGAAGCCCGTGAACAGAGTGAATGACGCGAAAACGACAGTTATCAGCGGCGTCGTCGCCTGCTCTATTTGAGCGACGGTGTCGGCCGGTCGCTCACGGTTGGAAAGCAACTTTGCCACGGGAGTATGGGCAGCGGTTGGCCCCGCTTCCCTGTACAGCGAGAGTTTGGATCGCAACCCCCACGCAAACACTGCAATCGCCAGCGCCAGAATGAACATGGCGAAGACATTCCATTTGGCTGCGTTGTTCTTCATCGGGTGCATCGCGTGGGCTGGCAGACTCCAGGTGGAATCACATCTTTATCATGCCACATCACAACTTCACTTGTTGGACGAAATGGAAATCGGAACATGAGTGTTCCGTAAATATCACCCGCCGCTTCACATCAGGCTCACCGCATCCACATCCACGGTGAGGTTGCGGCGCGGGATGCCTGCGGTGTCAGCATGAGCCAGGGCTGCCCGCAGAGTTCGCGCCAATGCCTGCCGATTCTCCGCTTTAAGAACCAGATGGAAACGATAGATGCGCTTGATTTTGGCCAGCGGGGCGGTGGCCGGGCCCAGTACGCGCACGCCGTCGTGCTGAGTGGACTGGAACCATCGCCCCAACGTAGCGGACCAGCCGGCGGCTTCGTCGAGACGAGGACTCTGAATCACCAGATTGGCGATCGAACCATAGGGCGGATAATGCATCCATCGCCGATATTTCAACTCTTTCTCGACGAAGGAATGGAAGTCATGCTTTGCGGCGAACTGAATCGCGTAATGATCCTGATGGTACGTCTGCACCAGGACCTTGCCGGGAAGTTCTCCGCGGCCGGCGCGGCCTGATACCTGGGTGAGCAGTTGGAAGACACGCTCGGCGGCGCGGAAGTCTGGCAGGCCGAGAGCAAAGTCGGCGCCGACGACCCCGACGAGAGTGACTCCGTGAATGTCGTGGCCTTTCGCGATCATCTGCGTACCCACCAGCAGGTTGATTTCGCCGGAGTGCAGCCGCATCAACAGCCGCTCCATGTCGTTGCGCCCGCGCACGGTATCCCGGTCCATGCGGCCGATGCGTGCATTGGGAAAAATCTCCTGCAGGCGCTCTTCGCCCTGCTGCGAACCCGCTCCGAGGAAGTAGAGATGCTCGCTGTCGCACTTTGGGCAACGCTTTGGAACCGTGCGCTTGTATCCGCAGTAATGGCACTCCAGCCGCTGTCCGGCGTGTGCGCGGTCGTCGGACGGCACGGGCTTGTGATACGTCAGCGAAATGGAGCAATTTTCGCATTGCAGCTTTTCCCCGCACGCCCGGCACATCACCACAAAAGAGTAGCCGCGCCGGTTCAGCAGGATGATGGCCTGCTCGCCGCGCGCGAGCGCGGCCTGCGTTTCTTCAATCAGCGCGCGCGCAAACAGATGCTCCTGACCCGTCTCCTGAAATTCACGCCGCATGTCGATGAGCTCCACCTGCGGCAACGGTCGCTGATTCACGCGCTCATGCATTTCGATGCGCGCATACTTTCCGCTCTGGGCGTTGTGCCATGATTCCAGTGACGGAGTGGCCGACCCCAGAACCACAGTCGCAGAAGCCAGTTTGGCCCGCATTACAGCCGTGTCCCGCGCGTGATAGCGTGGCGTGGATTCCTGTTTGTAGCTGGAGTCGTGTTCCTCATCGACGATAATCAGCCCGATATTTTCAACCGGCGCGAAAATAGCCGAGCGCGTGCCTACCACCACGCGCGCTTCTCCACGGCGAATTCGATGCCACTGCTCACTGCGCTCCTCCGGCGTGAGGGCGGAATGCAGCAGAGCGACTTCGCTGCCGAAGGTGTGATGAAGCTGCGCGGCCATCGCTGGCGTAAGCCCGATTTCCGGAACCAGCAGAATCGCCGACTTGCCCAGGGCCAGCGCCCGCTGCATGGCGGCGAGGTAGACCGCGGTTTTGCCGGAGCCGGTCACTCCGTGCAGCAGATGCGGGCGGAATTCCGATATCTCAACCGCAGACGTAATGGTATCGAGGGCCGCCTGCTGCGCAGCGTTCAGCGTATGCGTTTGACGATGCAAAGCGGAGAGGTGCGTCAGATGAAAATCCGCCGGGCGATCTTCAATGCGAATCAGCTCCCTCTTGACCAGCGTGCCCAGCGTGGACTGCGGCACAGGCAGTCGCCGCAGTTCGGATACAGGAAGCTCATTGCCTGAGCCTGCGAGCTCGGCAAGAATCGCCTGCTGGTTTTCATTCAGCTTTGGCAGCCGCACGCCTTCAATCAATACGGCAAAGCGCACGGTTCGTGTTGCATCACGCGGAGCGGCGGCCATTTCGCGAACAATCCATTTTTTGCGAAGCATTCCAGTAAGCAGTTCGCGAGTTGCTCCTGTCGCCGAGCGCAGCGTGGAGAGTCGCACAGCATCGCCGCTTTCAAGATAATTGAGTGTTTTGTATTCGATGTCCTGCTGCTCGGGGGATCGTTGCGTTCGCCGGGAGCTTCCCTCGTGCGCTCCGCTAAAAAGCGCTTCCCTTCCACGATCGGTAATCCGAAATAAAACCTGTCTCCGCACTTCGCTCATGAGCGGCAGCATGGAACGCAGCACTTCGCCGATAGGCGCGATGTAGTAGGCGGCGATCCACTCCGCCAGTTCCAAAAGC
>JBOGMA010000122.1:0-11323 GCA_050746465.1 Acidobacteriaceae bacterium | reverse complement strand
TCGACGTAACCATTCGAGTGCAGCGTCGCTATGGGGTTCTCAGTCAGGCCGCGCTGCCTGCGCCACTCGCGCACCATGGGACGTACATCGGTGAAGAAAGCGTCGCGCAGACATTCCTCAGCTTCGACAAGACGGCAGGCGTCCTGCAATTCGGCTAATCTTTCACGGTCGACAAGCGCCGCGCGCGCAAAGATCTCCTGTGCTATGCAAACCGTCTGGACCATGGCTTCCACTTTGCCTTTCAGGTTGTGGCTCTGGTCGATCATGTAAGCGACGTCCGCCGCCAGCGCGCCCGCGGAAAGGATTTCGTGAAATATGCGGAACACCTGGTAGGGATCAATGGAGCCGAGGACCAGGTCGTCGTCGGCATAGCGGCGATCATTGAAGTGGAAACCGCCGAGTATTTTCTCCCGAAGGAGCCAAACCACGATCTGCTCAATATTCTGCGCCTGGTAGTGGTGCCCGGTGTCCACCAGCACCAGGGCCTGAGGACCGGCGCGGCGGGAGAGAAGCATCGCCATTCCCCAATCGGCAATATCGGTGTGGTAAAAAGCTGGCTCGAATGGCTTGTATTCGATCAGCATGCGCTGGTCGGGATCGAGAGCGGCGTGTGTCTCAGCAAATGCTTCCTCCATCCATTCAATCCGGCGATGGATGCTCTGCGTACCCGGATAATTGGAGCCATCCGCAACCCAAATAGAAATATCGCGCGATCGCAATTCTCGGGCAATGCGCACAGAATCCAGCAGGTGCGCGACCGCCCGCTGGCGCACGGCCGCATCGGGGTTGCAGATGGAGCCGTATTTATAGTCCTGCGCTTCGAAGAGATTAGGATTGATGGAGCCGGCGCGAATGCCGTGTTTTCGCTCCAGTGCCCGGATGGAAGCAATATCGGCTATGCCGTTCGGAAAATCCCACTCCACATGAAGAGCGAGGGTTGGACAGGCGCCGGTGAGCGCATGCACCTCGGCCGCATCGGCGAACTTCTCCTCCACAGATGTTGCCGCTTCGTCCTGGAAATACTTGCCAAACCGGGTGCCGGTATTGGCAAAGCCCCATGACGGCAGCTCGATCCTGAAAGAATCGAGAGCTCGGCTGATTCGCTCTTCCCTGGTATCCACAACTACGCTCCTTACAGAGAATTATGATTTGAAATTAAATCTCTTCTGAAACTATTCTAACTTCTAGCGAACTGGGATTCGACCCCTCCCTCCTTTCATTCGGTTGCGACTGACTGAAATTCGACCGGTCCCAACAGGCCCGAAGGCAGCAGCGGCGAGTCGGCGCGATACGGCTTTACGTCCGTAAAGGTGTATTTCTTCGTCGCATTCGGCTGCTGGTCTCCGATCAAGCGATTTACCCAGGCGTTGGTTACCTTAATGGATAGCTGGTTCGATCCCGGGTGCAGAGCGGAAGTGACATCCACGCGATAGGGAGCGTGCCAGACAACACCAAACGATTTTCCGTCCACGCTGACCTCGGCAAGGTTCTTCACATCCCCGAGATCAAGCCAGATATGCGCTTTGCGATGAAGCCATGAAGCGGGGACATTCACGGTCTTTCTGTAGGTTCCGATTCCGGAGAAGTACTTCACGCCGTCATCCCCATTCGTGCTCCACGAAGAAAGCGAATCAAGCGTGATGGAGGGCGGGGCTCCCCAGTCCGGCGGGAAAGAGACCTTCCATGGGCCATTCACGGTGGCTAGCTGCTTTTCAACCTGAGCAGGAGCGGTCCAGGAGGTCCGGCTTGTGGGCTTCCGGAAGACGACAAAAACCGTTCCCCACGCTTCAAGGTTGAGAGGAACAGTGGTGCGGCCGTCAGCGATCGTGAACGAAACGGGCATTGACTTGCCGGTTTCGGCGTACCAGAGTTCAGGCGCTCGGTCAGTCACGCGGAAGGAAGCCTGCACCTTCACGCCATGGGTGCTGCGGTTGTCGACAAAGTATAGGTCTCCGTTAACGAGCTTGCGATGGAGGAATTGCAGATTCGCTTCCGGATCGGACTTCGTGTAGTCGAAATCCGGTTGCACGTGCATGGCGGTGAACGCCTCAGCCGCTGTGTCTCCTGCGTAGACTGTTCCCTTCCCGACATGATGCACGCCGCTGCCATCTCCGAAGAGTTCGTCGCTCAGCTTTGTGAATTCACTGTGGTCAT
Source organism: Acidobacteriaceae bacterium (assembly GCA_050746465.1). GTDB lineage: Bacteria > Acidobacteriota > Terriglobia > Terriglobales > Acidobacteriaceae > Silvibacterium. The sequence goes on along the minus strand of JBOGMA010000122.1, from coordinate 9,169 downwards.
CGGCAAGGCTGGGGTCGTCGTTCGGCTTCGGGCCTGCAACGCTCGCCCCTTCCATCACCAGCGTATGGATTGCACGCAAAACTGGCAGGGACATGTGGCGGCTGTACTGGTTTAATCCCAGAAGGCGATAGGTTGTGCCTCCAGGCGTGGTGATGCGTCCCTGATCGTCAACTTTCAGAACATGAATCAGAGCGTCGGCATTCACGTAGTCGAACCCGTAGCCCGCGGGCACGTTAGGCGACTTCTTAGCGTAAATCGCGGTGAGGTTTGAATCTTCACCGTAGAAATAAATCAGGTCTGCACCGAAGTGCCCCTGCTGCAGCAAGTAGCTGGTACGTGCGAGGTAGCTAACCCACGGGCCAGCCTCCTCGGCCCAGGTTTCGTTCCGGTTGAACCATTGGCCAAAGGGCCCGAGCGTCAGGCCCGGCTTCTTATCGACGAGCGGCTGGTGCGCGGACTCGTGAATGCAGAACCGGTTGATGCCGTTAAGAAATTCCTGATCGGCCGTTGGCTTGAGCGTCTCAGGAGACCATGCCCACGGAGCCGCCGCCGCCGTCATGGATTCCGCAGCCGCGATGTTCTGCCCATAAATATGCGCAACGGAGGCCGATTCACGATCATCGGCGTTGTAGTCGTACTGAACGTTGTTGACTCCGGGAGATTGTGTCCACATGGCCCCCATCGGAACTTCATTGAACTTCTTTACTTCCATGCCATCGGCGACAAATGCGCGACCGCTCTCGTGCGATTCGCCATAGTGCCCCATGTGCCACTCATGCAGTACCTTTTCCAATGTGCCGTAATGCTCGTCAGCAATTAGATCGGCGATGGTCTTGCGGAAGTCCCAGAGAAAAGCATCGCTGGCGGCTGAGCTCTGCACGATTTCTCCGGTCAGCACCGGCATCCAGGGAACCGGATCATAGCCGCGGCGCTTGCGGAACTGCTCGATCATCTCATCGGTCCAGTTCTGCTAGCCGGCTTCCCAGCTATCGTTGATGACATAACGAACACCACGCGAACCGATCATGTTTGCGCCAACAGTGTCCTTGTAGGTCTGCAGGTATTTCTCCATATATTGGTGGACATCCTGTCCGTTGAGCTTGTCGACTTCAAGTCCGGTCGCCTCAGCGGTCGCGGGGTGGTTTGTGATTCCGAGCAGGCTGTAACCAAAGCGAAGCACCACCCAATGGCCCGGCGGCGGCGTCCAGTCCAGCGTGCCGTCCGGCCGCACCTTCGACGTGAGATTGATGACATCAGACTTCTTCACGACATCATCAGGACCAGCAGGCGGCGTGGCGAACTCATAGAGGTCCGGCGTGGGAACAAAGGCAGCTTTTTCTTCAAAGTGATTGACTCGCGCTCCGGGATGCAGAACGAGTTCGGCGACTTTATAGGCGGTTGGCGCCGGACCCGCATTAAGACCAAACGATTTAGGATCGATTCCCTTGGCCCAATCCGGAGGAGGCGGAGGAGGCACTCGCAAAAAGGTCACGCGGAAATACTTTGCGGTGACAGCGGGAAACGATACGGTATTCTCCGGCGCGCCGCCGCTGGGGAGCTCTGCGACCGAGCGCCAGGTATCGCCGTCGTCACTCACTTCAAGAGCTTTTTTCGGGGCAGCAATGCCATACAGCATCGCCACGATCCGGTCCGGATCCTCCGTCACCACGGTGACGGCGCGAATCGTCACAGCCTGAGGAAATTCGTATTGAATCCACGCTTTCTGTCCCTGCGCCGGAATGGCAAGGCCGGTCGCCTTCGTCAGGTCGCCGTCGGTGAGCATCGCGAGGTCTGGAGAGCCGCCGCTGGCGGTAATTGTCGGATGGAGAGAATCGAGAGAAACATCGGTGGCGGGCTGGCGGTAGGCAATCACGACGGAATCGGCATAGTACTGAGGAATCGGCTTCGAGCCGGCGGGCGCTGACAGTGCGTCGTGGATTCCGAGGTTCTGAAATGCTCCGGTAGTTTCCGGTGGATGCGCGAGCTTGCCGTTGAAGGGCTGTCCACCCTCAATGTAGGTCGCGCTCCATACGTATTTCTTCATGCCCTCGGACGGAGGGACCCAGGGGCCGCCCGATTCGCTCCATCCCGGCGAGCCGGCAATGGCCTCTTCCATGCCGAACTTGTCGGCCAGGTCTGTTGCGTAGCGGAAGGCGTCCTGCCAGGGCGGCGTCATGTACGCCAACCTGTTCTTGACCACCTGAGGAGTGTTCAGAGCAGCATCGAAATTTTGAAAGCCGCCGATTCCGACGCGGTGCATCCATTCGAGATCAAGCTTGATGCCTTCTTTGGTGATATTGCCGTTCATCCAGTGCCACCACACACGAGGGCGAGCGCCGTTCGGCGGATTTTCGAAGCCGGACATGAGAGAGTCGGACGCGGCCTGCGAGTTTGGCGAACTCTGCGCCGGCATCATCTGCGCTCCAGCAATTGCTATGACCAACGCCGCTACCCAATGCTTGTCACAAATCCTCATCGATCTCCCTTTCGTGCGGTAAAGCCGGTGAATTCGATTCAGGCCGCCGACTTAGCCGGCATTTCCCGGAATGAGTAAAAACCTTAGCACATTTCAGAAGTATCGAAAACAATAATATTTACCATTTGAATCGCCAGTCAAAGTTGAACTGATGGTCATTCGCTATGGCTGGAACGTTCCCGAATCCGATTCTGCGCACTCAGTTCGCCGCCTCTCCACAGAAAGAACTATGACCAGCAAACAGTCCGGCTCAATCATCCGCTTGACGATTCGGGTCTATTTGTCCCCATATCGCGGCCTGGTAGCGTTGTAAATCGCTGCATGTGAAGGTGGGAAAGTCCTGCCAATTCAGAGAGCCATTGGCTCTTGCGGGTGTCGTTTCCAGATGGGGGCCGTCGTTTCAATATAGGAATAAAATTTCTCTTGACATATTCTCCTCCCGGTGGGTATCGTGGCGCGCATCAAGATCGGTGGGCTCCAAAGAGTTCGCCGGCGACTTTCTTCGCGCATGCCACCTGGACCCTGAAACATGTCGCGGGGCAATTTAAGGAGGCTGTAATGAGAGCATTTCGATGGAGTTTCGGGCTTGTCGTCCTGTTGCTGTCCGCGGGAATGGTCTTCGGACAGGCAGGTGCAACGGGCAGCATCCTGGGAACCGTCACCGACAGTACCGGCGCGGTTATTCCCAATGTGAAGATCACGATTACCAACGTAGCGACAAATGTGCCGTATCGCACGGCTACGACTACAGCCGGTGATTATCTGGCGCCGTCGCTCATTCCAGGCACCTATTCAGTCACAGCGCAAGCGTCCGGCTTCCAAAGGGTCATTACTTCAGGAATCGTGCTTACGGTAGACCAGAAGGCGCGCGTGAATATCACGATGCATCCGGGCGAAGTCTCGCAAACAGTGAACGTGGCCGCACAGGCGGTCACTCTGGACACGGACAGCGCGGCTTTGTCGCAATTGATGAGCCAGCGCCAGGTCTCCCAGCTCCCGCTGAACGGGCGCAATTTTATGCAGTTACTGTTGCTGGGCGCCGGTGCGGTAACGGTCGGCGGTGAGCAGGGCACAATGCGTCAGGGTGAGGGCAACGCGGTAAGCATTAATGGAGGTCGCCCGGAGGGGAACAACTACACCCTCGACGGCCTGATCAATACGGACCAGGCGCTTGTGACACCGGCGGTCATTCTGTCGCAGGATGCGATTCAGGAATTCAAGGTCGAGAGCGGCACCTACTCTGCAGAGTATGGATTCAGCGCGAGCCAGATCAACATCGTAAGCAAGGGCGGAACCAACACATTCCATGGCGCGCTTTTTGAGTTCAACCGCAATGATGCTTACGACGCCAAGCCGTTTGCCACCGCGACGGATTATCAGACCGGTGTGCCCACCGCGAATCCAGTGCTGCGCCAGAACCAGTTCGGATTCGTAATGGATGGGCCGGTGTACATTCCGAAAATCTACAACGGACGGAACCGCACTTTCTGGATGGCAAACTATGAAGGCTGGCGAATCAACAATGGATCGAGAATCACCGCTTCGCTCCCCAATCCCGCGGTCCTAACGGGTAATTTTGCTGGAGAGATGGATTCCAATGGAGATCCGCTGCCGGCGTTTGGCACGCCTGCCTGCGCAACGTTGCTGAGCCTTGGGCAGAATTGCATGCCTGTGGACCCAACGACAGGGCAGCCCTTCCCAAATAATCAAATCCCCACCTCCGAGATTACGAATCGGCTGGCGTTGGTTGCCCTGAACTCCGGCTATTGGGCGGCGCCAACCATCGCCAATCAGCCCGAGGGCGTCACCAATTTTGTCCAGAACATCGGGCTGCGACTCACCACGAATCAGCAGACCTATCGCATCGACCAGCACCTGGGCAGGTTGGGTTCCATCTTTGGGCGCGGCACCTACTCGACGTACCAGAACAGCGCGCTCGATACGGCATCTCTAAACTACGGTGTTCTCACGCAATTCGAGAAGCAGAAGAACTGGGAAGTGTCGCACACCATCAATTTCGGCGCCTCTAATGTAAACAACTTCCGCTTCGGATATCTGGATGCGCAGGCTCCTCAGGGAGCGCCCGCGCCGCCCGCAGATGCTGTCTCGGCTCTGGGCGAAACGGGCGTATTCAACCATTTCGGCGCTCTCCAACAAACCTGGCCGAGTCTCGCATTGTCGCAATACAACACCACCGGCGGCCCCATTAATGCATATACAGGCTCCGATAACCCATCGTGGGAATTTGCCGATTCGTTCACCACCATTCACGGCAAGCACAGTATCGGGTTTGGGTTCGACTATCGGCGCTGGCGGCTCATTCGAAACCTGGATGACGATTTCTATGGTGATTGGGGCTTCACTTCCGCCAACGTCCTCACCAATAGCGCGAACTGCCCCAACGCTCCCGTATCAGTAAACGGCGGAACTCCGCAAAGCCTATGCGGCACGGGTAACGCTGTTGCGGATATGTTGCTTGGGTACTACCAGAACGTTGCGGGATTTGTGCCCGGTCCGCTGAGCCCAACAGATCAGGCCGGCAACCCGCAGGACCACGTCTTCAGCTACTTTGCGCCTTACGTGGAAGACGACTGGAAGGTTACGCAGAAGCTGACTTTGAACCTCGGCCTGCGCTGGGACTATCGTGCAGCAGCTTACGAGGCAAGCAATCACTTCTTCTGGCTTGACACGCAGAACAAGGAAGGCGGGCTTTGCTATGCAGATAAGAAGTTGTCAACCAACGGCGTGGCTCCCGGCGTTGGAGTGGACGGCGGGCCTATCCTGCGGTATTGCGGATCGGTTCCCCATGCGGGTCAGAAGACTCCATTCGCGCCACGTCTCGGCATCAATTACCGCCTGACCAACAAGATGGTCGTTCGCGGTGGCTATGGTATTTTCTACGACTCATACGAAGGACGCGAGATCGATGACTCGGCGGATATTTATCCATACAGCATCCGTCTGTCAGAAGTCCCAAATCAGAACTCCTCGCTGTCGAAATTCGGCAACGATATGTTCCCGGATTACGGTACGCTGGGGCCGTTCCCGGAATCGACGCTTTCGTTTATCGCAGTGATCGAATCGGAAAATCCGATTGATCCTTACGTGCAATCGTGGACCCTCTCTGTGGAGCGGCAGTTGGCGCGCAGCACAACCATGGAAGTGAACTACATCGGGACCCATGCGCTCCATTTGCTCGACCGGCGGAACATTGCTCAGCCGTTCGGCATTTCTTCCGACAACCTTCCATTCTGCCAGGCCGATCCGAGCGACGTGACACACAATTGCCCCACTTCAACGCGGCTGCCGTATCCGAATTTCACTGGCTTTTACATCGACAGCGACTTCCACGGTTACTCGCACTACAACGCATTGAACGTGAAGCTGGATCGTCGTACTTCCAACCTGGCGGTTTCGGCGGTCTACACCTGGGCACAGAGCAAGGACGACAAGTCGGCTGCTGCGGGCGTGGGCGCGACGGGCTCTGGTTATCAGGGCACCATGGACAACCACGACCCATCACTCGACTATGGGCTTTCCGACTTTGACGTGAACCAGCGCTTTGTGGCGAGCTACATCTATCAGCTTCCGTTCGGACGCGGCAAGAAATTCCTGGGCAGTGCGAACCGGGCGGCTGACCTGGTGGTGGGTGGATGGCAACTGAGCGGTATCACAACGTTCCAAGCCGGATTCCCCTACAGCATCGGCGCCACGGATGCTTCTGGCCTGCTCGACACACAATTCCAGAGGGCGGATCTTGTGTCCGGGTGCGACACTGGCGGCCATCTCTCGGGACGCTTCCAGCGGCTGAGTCCCACCTGCTTCTCGCAACCCGCGATTGGCGTGTACGGAAACACCGCACGTAATTTCCTGCGCCAGCCGGGCATCAATAACTGGGACATGGGAATTTCCAAGGCCTTCCCAATTGCCGAGCGCTTGAATTTTGCCTTCCGACTCGATACGTTCAACACCTTCAACCATCACCAATACAACGTCAATGTGGGTGGCCTGGCCACTGGCGGGTCAGGAGGGGCCTCGGCCATCGACAACACTGTGGGGGACGCGCTGTTTGGCCAGATAACCAGCTCTTCGCCGGCACGCATTATTCAGCTAAGCGGGAAAATTACATTCTGATTCTGCCTCCCAACTGATGCACTCGATACCGCCACGTCAGATTGACGTGGCGGATTCTTTCCTGGCGGAGATAGACTCGACCGATGATGAACACGCGAGCCAGATTGGGATGGGTGCTGGCTGTCGCCTGCGCTCTCCCCATCGTCGCCCCAGCGCAAAGCGCCAACCAGCAGTCCGCCCGGTATGCTTCTGCCGGACAGCAAGCCATGATGAAAGGCGATTACGCTACCGCACAGCGGGATTTTGATGCGCTTGCGAAGCTGAATCCCGACATTGCGGAAGTCCACGCCACTCTGGCGGCGATTTGCTTCAAACGCCGCGAGTACGACCGTGCAGTTCAGGAGATTCACATTGCGCAGCGCCTGAAGCCGGGCCTGCCGCGGCTTGACAGCTTGCTCGGCAGCGCACTCGCCGAGGAAGGTCATTTTGCAGACGCCCTGCCACATCTGGAAAAGGGGTTTCATCAATCCGGAGATTCCGCGGTCAAGCGAATGTGCGGCCTGGAACTGATCCGCGCCTATTCCGATCTCGGCCGTGACTCGGATGCCGTGGAGATATCGCTGAAGATGAACAAGCTTTATCCAAACGATCCGGAAGTTCTCTACCATACAGGCCGCGTGTACGGAAACTTCGCCTACGAAACCATGGAAAAACTCCACGATACGGCTCCCGGTTCCATCTGGATGCTGCAGGCGCAGGGTGAAGCCAACGAAAGCCAAAAAGCGTGGGAGCCTGCGATTACTGCCTTCAACCACGTACTCGCGCTTGATCCGAAGCGTCCGGGAATTCACTATCGCCTTGGCCGGGTATATCTCGGGCGCTACCGCCAAACTCAGAACGCCGTGGACAAAACGGCGTCCATGCGGGAATTCCAGGCCGAGCTTGCAATCGACCCCGGCAACGCAAATGCCACATACGAACTTGGAAATATTCAAGCGGAGAGCGGCAATTTGGATGACGCGGCCAAACAATTCGCAGTTGTGCTGAAGCACTATCCCGACTTCGAGGAAGCGCTGGTGGGACTGGCGGGTGTCGATCTGTCGCTGCAAAACGCCGGCGCCGCCAGGCCGCTGCTTGAGCGCGCAACAAGATTGCGGCCCAACGATGAGGTGGCATGGTGGCGGCTATCGCAGGCAGACCGCGCGACCGGCAACAACGCAGGCCAGCAGAAGGCGCTGGCAACATTTCAAAAGCTCCGCAATGCCGCTCCGTCGGCGCCGCCCAAGCCGAACGCCGCAGATGCGGTGACGCCGCAACAACTCGAGCAGACGAATCCGTAAGACAGGAAGGAACCAGGATGCATTCCAGGATGTTGTTGTCCGCAGCACTCACAGCCACGCTCGGTATGAGCTTCGCAGCGACGGCGCAGGAACCCGCGGCGCCGGCGCCAAATAGCGTCAGTGTTGATTGGAGCCAGGTGGTGCGTGTCTCGCAATCCACGCCGACTCTGCAGGTGGTGGTCAATCCAATGCTGGAACCCGGCTCGCCGATCCACGACGGAGCCTTCTCAGCGCTCAAATCACTGGGCGCTGATTACGTGCGCTATGTTCCGTGGCTGCCGTATCCCAGAATGGCCGTGGCCGAATTGCAGCCGCCGACTGCCGACCACACCTCATGGGACTTCACACATATCGATCCGATTACTAAGGATTTCCTCGCAGCGACCAGCGGCCACTCGACCATCATCAACTTCAGCACAATTCCCACATGGATGTTCAAAACGAAAAAGCCGGTGACCTATCCCGCAGACCCGAATCAGGTGTACTGGGATTACACGCAAGGCACGCATCTTCGCGATCCAAGCGGCAAAGAGCTGGGAGACTACTACGCACGCCTGGTGAGTTGGTACACGAAGGGCGGCTTCACGGATGAGAATGGGAAACGGCACTCCTCCGGCTACCACTATCACTTTCCTTATTGGGAAGTCCTGAACGAAGTTGACTTTGAGCACAACACAACGCCCGAGCAATACACGCGAAGATATGATGCGATCGTGGCGGCCATCCATCGGGTAAGTCCGGAGACGAAATTCATGGGGCTGGCGCTCGCCGCACCCGGCGCAAATCCAAAGTACTTCGAATATTTTCTTAATCCGAAGAACCATAAGCCCGGCATACCTCTGGACTTCATCTCATTTCACTTCTATGCCTCGCCTGCGATGGACGAAGGCCCGGATAGCTGGCAGCACACCTTCTTCAACCAGGCAGAAGGCTTTCTGGCGACCACGCGTTACATCCTTGCTATTCGGGATCGCCTGTCGCCCGCGACCAAAGTGGATACAGACGAGTTGGGTGTCATTCTCCCCACTGACGGGCTGGAAATTCGCGCCGGCAAGGCGCAGCCCGATCACATTCCGCATGTTTACTGGAACGCCGCCGGAGCCCTCTACGCCTATTTGTACGACGAACTCGCAAAGATGGGCGTCGATGTAATCGGCGAATCGCAACTGGTCGGGTATCCCTCGCAGTTCCCAAGCGTGTCAATGATCGACTACAACAACGGGAAGCCAAACGCACGTTATTGGGTGCTGAAGCTCATCCTGGATAATTTCCATCCCGG
>JBOGMA010000121.1:0-4469 GCA_050746465.1 Acidobacteriaceae bacterium | reverse complement strand
GGATCGGGTGCTGCTGGAGGAGGTTCGGCGGGGGCAGTTTGAGGGGTTGCGCGAGGCGGTGCGAAAGGAGGTGGCGCGGCGGCCGGATATGGGCGGGCCGAATTTGCATCCGACGGCGGGAGCATCGGTGGTCGGAGCGCGGCGGTTTCTAATTGCGTGGAACCTTTATCTGGATGTTCCGGATGTGGGAGCGGCGCGGGCGATTGCGCGGGAGATTCGGGCCTCCGGCGGCGGGATGGCCGGGGTGAAGGCGATTGGGGTGCTGGCGCACGGCGAGGCCCAGGTTTCGATGAATATTACGGATTTCAGGCAGACTCCGTTGAGCCAGGTGTATGGGGCAGTGAAGGATAAGGCGGCGCGCCTGGGGGCGAAAATTGCGCGCGGGGAGCTGATTGGGCTGATTCCGGAGGAGGCGACTGAGCGGGAAAGTGACTGGCTGCGTCATTTCCATGAGTTCGATCCGGAGGAAAAGATTCTGGAGCGGAAGCTCAGGCGTCCGTTGCAGTGGCCGGGCGTATCTACTTCGCCAGCGACAAGGGGCGGGGGAGCGCGTCTAAGATAGGAACTGGGAGTCGCGAGGAGCGATTTCCAAAGGCAGGAGAAGAATTGAAGATCCAAAAGTTTATGGAACGGCTGGCGGTTGCGTCGGTGATGGTGGCGTTTGCCGCGGTGGGTGCTCACGCCGCGCAGCTCGATACGGATGCACGGACGGCGATTCCCCAGGATGTGCAGCAGCTTATTGTGGTGGACTACCACGCGATGCAGAACTCTCCGGCTGCGATGGATCTGAAGGCGCGGATTCTGCCTCCGGAGTTGAAGGAATTGGAAGACGCGCTGAAGGCGTCCGGGTTTAACGAAGGGCATGATGTGGATGAGCTGGCATTTGCGGCTTTCCGCACGGGCAATACGGGCGGGCTGCGGACCGTGGGGATTGCGCAGGGCGAGTTTTCGGTGCCAGACATCATGGCACGGTTCAAGCAGAAGAAGATTAAGCCGAAGATGATTCGGGCGAATGCGCTTTATCCAATGGGCGCGAGCGGGATGACGGTGGTGTTTCTGAACCCGACGACGATGGTGTTTGGATCGACCGACGCGATTCGCGCGGCTCTGGAAGCGCGTGACGGGCTGGCTCCGAATTTTCTGACGAATGGGCCGATGATGGACCAGATGGGCGCGGTGGATTCGGAGCCGATATGGAGCATTCTGGACCAGGAGGGAACGCAGTTCATGATGAAGAACCTGCTTGGGCAAGCATCGCAGGTGACGGACTATAACCAGATCAAAAAACGCCTGCTTGGTTCGCGTTACACGATGAACTTCCAGAATGGGGTGAAGTTTGCCCTGACGGTGAAGACGCCGGATACATTTACGGCGGCCACTCTGTCGTCGCTGCTGAACGCGGCGGCGATGTACGAGAAGATGAGCGGGACGGCGATTGAGAAACAGGCGATTGATGCGACGACGATCGATTCAAGCGCGGGCGATCTGGATGTGAATTACTCGAGTTCGGACAGCCAGTTTTCGGCGCTGCTGCAGTCTCCGCTGTTTAAGAATGTGGTGAAGTAAACGCCGAGCCGCCGCATTGGTTCATCGCGCTGCGGCTACGGCCACTTTCTCTGTGGAGGAATGTTTTGCGGGCGCGAGTGCGATCAGAGGCACGCCTACAAGCACGCAAAAGACGATCATTTCCAACAGGAAGGTGCGCTCGTTGACGAATCTGACCGCCATCACGGCCATGACCAGCGCGTGCGCGATGTTTGCGCACCCCGCGAATAGAATCAGGCTTCGATGCGACGCCGGGCTTCGGACCGCAGCCAGCAGGAAAATTCCCATCGCGAAGTAAATACTCAGCATCATCACGCCCCCATCCAGTGCTTGGTTCCAGATGTTCATCGAAATGGGGTAAATGGCCGCCAGGAATAGCAGGCCTTCGAGTATAAGCACCACTTTCAAAGCGCGTTCTCGAATCACTTGAGTCTCTCCTCTGAATCTCTCGTCGAATCGAGATGAGTCTACGCCGGGGAAAGCTAAATTGTTCCCTCCTGCGTTGGCCCCAGTTCCGGCGTTTGCCCCTAAGTCAATATTTTTCTTAATTTTGTGATTGACAAACGTATGTCCCCGGTCGCAACCTGTTACGTTTTCCTGAGGGTAGTATGCCTCCCTGAGCCTGGCGGGTGCTTCTGGCCTTTTCCGCCGGGCATTTTTTCGCTTCCGGGCCCGGCCATCATCCTACGGAGAGTTATGGATAAGAATGAGCGCCCGCTTGAGGCGGGCATTGTTACGGACTTTTCCGACCGGATGAGCTATGCGGGGTATCTGCGGCTGCCGCAGTTGCTGAAGCAGCAGCAGCCGTTGTCTCAGCCGGAACACCATGATGAGATGCTGTTTATTGTTCAGCACCAGGTGGCGGAGCTTTGGATGAAGCTGCTGATTCATGAGCTGGCGGCGGCGATTGGATTTGTCCAGAAGGATCAGCTTGATCCATGCTTCAAGATTCTGTCCCGGGCAAAGCTGATCCAGATGCAGTTGTTCAATCAATGGGCGGTGCTGGAGACGCTGACGCCTTCGGAGTACATGGAGTTTCGGGGGGTGCTGGGGCATGCTTCGGGGTTCCAATCGTATCAATATAGAAAGCTGGAGTTTTTACTGGGGAACAAGAACCGTGATGCGCTGCGGGTATTCGAGTATGACGCGAACATCCATGCGGAACTGACGGCAGCGCTGGAGGCCCCGAGCTTGTACGATGAGTTTCTGCGGCATCTGGCGCGGCGGGGGCTGGGGGTTCCGAAGGAGTTGGTGGAGCGGGACTGGAGCGTTCCGCACGAGCAGAATGAGGGGTTAGTGGAAGTGTTTCGGGTGATCTACGAGCATCCGCGGGAGCACTGGGACGCGTACGAGATGTGCGAAAAGCTGGTGGATGTGGAGGAGTATTTTCAGTTGTGGCGTTTTCGTCATGTGAAGACGGTTGAGCGGATTATTGGTTTTCGGCAGGGTACGGGCGGGTCGTCGGGCGTGGCTTTTTTGCGCAAGGCGCTGGATTTGACGTTCTTTCCGGAACTGTTGGTGGTGCGGACGGGGTTGAAGCAACGATGAACATGACCGATGCAGTTTCGGCTTTGGGCGACGGGCGTTTGCGCGAGGAGACGATTGCGCGGCACGTTGCTCCGCTGTTCTCGCGGGTGCTTGCGAACGAGCGGGTTTACCTGGCAAACCACTCGCTGGGGCGTCCGCTGGACCAGATGGCGGAGGATGTGGCGGAGGCGACGGAGCTTTGGTATGGCAAGCTTGGTGACGCCTGGGATGAATGGACCGGGGAGCGGGAGGCGTTTCGCGGGCGGATTGCGCGGCTGATTGGGGCGGAGCGGAGGGACTGTATTGTTCCGAGGGCTTCCGCGGGGCAGGGGCTGCGGGCCGTGCTGAATGCGCTGCCGGGGAAACCCCGTGTGGTGGCGACAAGTGGGGAGTTCGACTCGGTCGATTTGATTCTGAAGCAGTATGCCGCGCTGGGAAAGATTGAGGTTCGCTGGGTTGAACCGGATGCGTCTGGGGAATTCAGCGCCGAGTCTCTGGCGCGAGAAGCGGGGCGCAGCAGCGCGGACCTGGTGGTGGTGTCGCGAGTGATGTTCATGACGGGCCAGTTAGTGGATGGGCTGGATGAGTTGGGTGAGGTATGCCACGAGCGGGGCGCACGGCTGCTGGTGGATGTTTATCACGCCGTGGGGATTGTTCCGGTGGACGTGCAAGCGATGGATGCTGATTTTGCGATTGGCGGGAGCTACAAGTATTTGCGAGGCGGGCCGGGGGCCGGGTATTTGTATGTTTCTCCGCGCGCGATGGAGAGCGGATTGCGTCCATTGGATACGGGCTGGTTCGCGAATGCGGATGTATTCGGGTTTGAGCGGCCGGACCCTCCGGTGCTGAAGCCTGGCGGCGATGCATTTCTGGAAGGGACGCCTGCGGTGCTGCCGTGGTACCAGGCGCGGAGCGGAGCGGAATTTGCGCTTGCCGTGGGCGTGGAGCGGCTGCGGGAGTATTCGCTTTGGCAACTGCGGGCGCTGCGCGGGTATCTGGAAGATGCGGGCGTGGAGAATGTGACCGGCGCGGATGAGCGGCACGGCGGATTTCTTTCCATTCGGATGAAGGATGCGCGGGAGATTGCATCGTTGCTGCAGCGGGACGGAATCGTTTGCGACGCGCGGGGTGAGCGGCTACGGCTTTGTCCTGATTGCCTGACGAGGGATGAGGAACTGAGGCGCGCGGCGAAGTTGCTGGGAGAAGCCGTACAGAGTTTGGTGGCTAAGTAGCTCAATACCGGAAATGGGCGAAAGTGCAGATCCCTCCGCTACGCTTCGCTCCGGTCGGGATGACAATCCTTCCATGTGGTCTGGAATTTGAGTAAGTAGATTTCGGGTAATCCACAGAGTGCGTTGCTCCCGAAGCGCGACTCGATTCGTCAAAGAATCCAAACC
>JBOGMA010000120.1:0-3331 GCA_050746465.1 Acidobacteriaceae bacterium | reverse complement strand
GCGCGGGTGCCGTCGTTTCTGTCTGTGCCAGCCCGAACGTCGCAACACCCACGCAGATACATCCGGCCAGCACACGTCCCATCCAACCGAATTTCCGCATCTCGCGCCTCCCGCTCCCCACAAACATTCCCTACACAGTAACAACGTGCCGGCCCGCAAAAAAGTTTCGCCGTGACTCATTTCGCATCAAAACTCATGCGAAACTTCGGGGCTTTACTTACCTGGATGCGAATCGGCCACTGTAGTTTCAGCCATCAAGCGGTATGCCCGGCCGCGTGCCCGGTTCATCACTGCCGCATCCCTGACAATCGACTGCAGCTCAGGCCGGATGTTTTCAATTTCCAGCGCCTGGCCGTTCTGCACCGCCTCCTGCAACGACGTCAGTTCATTGTCCAGCGACAGCTTGTCGTATCGCTGCTCCCGCTTCAGCCGCACACCCTCCTCCAGCGTATAGGCCACCGACTGAAGACTTCGGGCCAGTTGATCTAACCATTGTTCTTTCGAATAGTTGAAGGTGCAGCTTCCCGCTCCGTCCGGCCCAGTGTAGGCCAGCGTTTTTTTGCCGGTAAAGGCCACGTGAGAGTGCCGCGCCTCGCAGTCGAATCCAAAATAACGATGTGCCCGCGCATCAAGAAACATCTTTGCAAGAAGAGGGTCGTGAATCTGTACTGCCCGCTCCACCGGCTCCGGCGCAGAATTCCCCGTTGCGGAAGCCGTATAGCTCGCACGATAACTGCCGCTGCCGTCCTCGTAAATTTCCAGTGAATACGCCGCCGGCTCCACCTGTGGCTGCTCCACCGTAAAGCTGATCTGCGCCTTTGCGGGTGATGGTTGCGCAGTGGCCGGCACGGCGGTTCCCGCGAAAAGCAAACCCAGAACAACAGCAGTAAACTTCATCCCACTCCAGTACCGCTCAATGCAATTGAATGTTCGACTACTCGTCACAATAACCCGCTATAGCTCTCAATTCAACGTGAAACTTCACATCCCGGAACCGCGCCGCCACTCCTCAATCGCCTGCCGTATCGCCGCGGGCGCAAGATTGCTGCACCGCATCTTGTACTCGGGTATCCCTCCCAGAGCATCGGCCACCGCTTGCTCGCTGATTTCGGCGGCCTCATCCACGCTCTTGCCCTGTATCATCTCCATCGCCATCGACGAGCACGCAATCGCCACCGCGCATCCGATGCACTTGAATTTCGCCTCGGCAATTACTCCATTTTCAATCCTCATCGAAACCACGACCGCGTCGCCGTCAAACACGCTCTTCACCGTCGCCTTGCACGACGGCGCCGCCACGCTCCCCACGTTGCGCGGATTGGCAAAATGCTCGCGGACCAGATCGCTGTACATCGCGCCCTCTCCTTGAGCCTATCGCAACCGAGGCATACGATGGAGCCAGCGCCGATGCCTGCCGACCTCTACAGCAAAGCCGCGGAACTCACCGCCCGCGACGAGCCGTTCGTGCTCGCCACCGTCACTCTCGTCCGCGGCTCGTCGTCCGCGCCTCGCGGCTCTAAGGCGCTGATTGATTCGTCCGGCAAGCTGCTCGCCGGATGGATTGGCGGAGGCTGCGCCGAAAGCGCTGTCCGCAGCGAAGCACTCAAAGCGATCGAAACGGGAACCCCCCGCACCATCACTCTCGATATGTCAGACGAACAACTCGGCATCGGAATGCCCTGCGGAGGAACCATGGATGTCTTCATCGAGCCAGTCCTGCCGTCACCGGAACTCCTCGTCGTCGGCCACGGCCGCATTGCCGAAACTCTTTCCAGACTCGGCCACATGATGGGTTTTGCCGTAGTCATCAGCGACCCAGCGGCAACCCTCCAGGATTTCCCGAATGCGCGCAGCATCATCACGGAAGATTTCGACCTCACCGAAACGCCCGTCGGCCCCAGAACGCATGTCGTCATCGCAACCCAGCACAAGCGCGACCATCTGTGGCTGCAAAAGGCGCTCGAAGGAAACGCCGCCTACATTGGGCTGATCGCCAGTCACCACCGCGCAGCGCTGGTGCTCGACTATCTCCGCAACGCCGGTGTATCCGAAGTAAAAATCGCCGCCGTGCAATCACCAGCCGGTCTCTACCTCGGGGCCGCCACGCCCGAGGAAATCGCCCTCAGCGTTATCAGCCAGATCGTCGCACTCCGCCGCGGCGGCAGCGCAGCCGCGAACCCAGCCGATGTCGATGCGCTCATCCGTCGCTGCGAAGTAGAAGGCTCAATCCGGTAACCCTCCCCGCATCCGCTCGTAGTCTTCTCGAGTATCGATGTCCATCAGAATCGCCGGATCGTCCACTTCAATGCGGGCAATTTCATCCGCATGATTCGCAAAAATCGCCCGGAATCCGACATCTCCCTCAAGCCTCATCGCCTCCGCAAATACCGGGCGGCCCAACAATACCGGATTCCCTCGCTCCCCCTTGTACATCGGAACCACGATCTCCGCGTCGCAACCGGAAGAATGCTCAACAATCCGCCGCATCGTCTCCGGACGAACAAACGGCTGGTCGGCCAGCATGATCAACGCCGCATCCACCACAGGGCTCACCGCCGCAAGCCCCACCCGCAGCGAACTGGACATCCCGCTCTCGTAGTTCTCATTCACGACAACGCGAACGTCGTCCAGCAACGGCCCGGAAAGCTCGCGCTGAATCGCCTCCGCCGCAAATCCCAGCACCAGCACTACTTCCTCTACACCACTCGCACGCACATTTTCCAGCGTCCGCTGCAGCATTGAGCATCCGCCCAGCCGCAGCAACTGCTTCGCCTCGCCCATGCGCATCGAGCGGCCAGCCGCCAGTACCACCGCACTCACGCCCATGCTCAACCCGCCTTCACGGGACCACTGGCATATCGATAAAGCTTGCTTCACCCGGCGCGTGCCACACACGCTGCGTTGCTTTCCTGTAATCCGAAGGCTTCGCATCAAAAATGTTCTGCACGTACGTCTGCGGATTGCGGTCGTACAACGGATACAGCGTGGACTGCACCTGCACCATGATGCGATGTCCCGGCAGAAATACATGGTTCACCGTAGGCAGCGCAAACTTATAGAGCAGCGGCTTGTTCGGCGTAATTGCCTCCGGATGCGAAAAGCTGGTCCGGTAGCGCCCCCTGAAAATATCCAGCGAAATCGGCAACTCGTAACCGCCCATCTCCGGCTCTCGGGGATACGTCGGCGGATACACATCAATCAGCTTCACCACCCAGTCGCTATCCGTCCCGCTGGTGGAAGCATACAGTTTCACACTCGGCGCGACGCTCACGCGCAGCGGTTTCTTCAGTGGGGCTGTTTCATAGGTCAGCACATCGGGCCGGCCATCCAC
>JBOGMA010000119.1:0-8391 GCA_050746465.1 Acidobacteriaceae bacterium | reverse complement strand
CGGGCAGCCCGTTCGAACCGTGAAATAGCGACGACCTTAGGCATTGAAGAGAGGACAGTTAAGTCTTATCTAGCGAAATTGATGCGCAAGGCGGGGGTGGAGAATCGGATTGAGCTTTCGGTTCGGGCGGCTGATTGGGAGGTAAAGTAGCACTTGAATTTCTGCGCACAATGGTAACCATAGCGGGTGGTTACTTTGGGACAGTGACCTTTGGTGATCTTGTGGCAAATAGTCGCGGGCCGTACAACCGTATCAGCAACAACGCAGATCTGGGGAACGGGGCTGAAAGGACATGATCCGCAGCCCCCATTTTTTTGTCGGCCCCCATTGAGAATCTTTGTTCCTTCTTCCCAACCCATCGGAGCGAGCCAGCATCTATCTTTATGATGTTAAAGGCGGAAGCCGTACACGGCTTCAAATATCTCGCCATCCCCAGGGAAAAGAGCCTCAATGAAAAAGTTAATTACGATTCTGTGCGCGTTGGCCTTTACGGCGACAGCGTTTGCCGCTACCGCATCAAGCAAATCTATGCTGAACGACCGCTTGGAGGCGGCCCGGCAGGTAGTGGAACAACTGGAAGCGACGCCTGACAATGCGCCTCCCGACTGGGTGATGGCGCGTGCGGTGTGCGTGGCGGTTGTGCCGAGCATGAAAAAAGCGGCCTTCGTCTTCGGAGGTCAGTATGGACAGGGAGTGGTAACGTGCCGCACCGGGCATGGCTGGAGTGCGCCGGTATTTATCCGTATGGCAGGTGGCTCGTGGGGCCTTCAGATTGGCGTACAGGGCACCGACCTTGTTTTGGTTGCAATGAATAACCAGGGGATGCAGGAATTGCTGAAAAGCAAGTTCAAGATCGGGGCAGGGGCTTCCGCGGCGGCTGGGCCGATTGGACGCCATGCGGCTGCAGATACGTCGATCAATATGAGCGCCCAACTGTTGTCTTATTCGCGTTCAAAAGGACTCTTTGCAGGTATTGATCTGAACGGGACTTCAGTGAGCCAGAACCAAGGCGACACGGACAGCTACTATGGTCGTCACTATAGCTTCAAGCACATCCTTTCAGGTGCGGTTCCGGTGTCAGCGGGTGCGGCGCCATTTGTTCGGACGGTTGCGAAGTACTTCCACTCGTCGCGACATTAGGATTGTGGTTCTTCTCCGTGAGCCCGGTCTTCGGACCGGGCTCTTTTGTTGCCGTGATATTTCTGGGGAATGAGCATTGGGCCAGCCGCGGGGTATCTCAGAGACAGCTACGTCTTCAATTGGAGAAGGCAGACCTTTGCAGGCGATCTAATATTTGTGGCTCCCATAGCGGCGTGTCTTGCTGTAGGGCTGGCGACAGGGCATCCGGCGGCTGGAATGATTGCGGCCGGCGGCGCAATGACGGTGGGATTCGGCGCCAAGCAGAGCATCGACCGGTCGCGATTGCTGCCGATGATTTTTGCGTCTTTTGGCATCGCGGTTTCGACGTTCGTGGGCATGATCGCCGGTCACGAAAACTTCGTGCTGGTGGGCGTGGCGGCGTTTTGGGCATTTGGATACGGAATGCTGACGGCGCGTCCCGGCGGCTATGGCTGGGTCGGCCAGCAATGTGTGGTCCTGCTGCT
The DNA here is from genome assembly GCA_050746465.1 of Acidobacteriaceae bacterium. Classification (GTDB taxonomy): domain Bacteria; phylum Acidobacteriota; class Terriglobia; order Terriglobales; family Acidobacteriaceae; genus Silvibacterium. The sequence goes on along the minus strand of JBOGMA010000119.1, from coordinate 6,787 downwards.
GGTGGGCTCGGCATTTCCATTTTCTGCTCGGCTGGCGGCGATGCGGGCCCTGTTGTTGCTGGTGGGCGGCGCGGTGCAAGTGGTGTGGTCAAGCGCGGCGCTGCGGCTGTTCGGACAACTGGGGAACAACCTGCTGAACATGGCGCGGTATGTGCGCGAGGAGGAACTGGCGCTGCGCGCGGCTGTGGTGCAGATTGCGGCATCAGTGCGACAGGGGCGATTCCGTGGCTCTGCGGTTCCTTATGCGCTGCGGTTGGCGATAACCGTAGGCGTGAGCACTGAGATTTACCGGCGCCTGCACTTTGCGAGCGGCTACTGGATTCCGATGACGGCGCTGCTTGTGCTGAAGCCAGGGCTGAGCGATACGGTGAGCCGGGCGGTGGCGCGGACACTGGGAACGATTGCAGGGGCCTGGGCATTGAGCATTCTGGTGGCGCACTTTGCGCCATCTCTTGTTGTGGTGGCGGCGATTACGGTTCTGTTCGCGTGGCTTTCTTATGCGACGCTGAATGTGAATTACGCGCTGTTTGCGGCGTGCCTGACGGGATATATCGTATTTCTTCTCTCCCTGGCTCTGATGCCCGGGGTGGAGATTGCGCATCGCAGGGCGTTCTGCACGGCGGTCGGCGGGGCGATTGCGCTGGCCGTGCGGCTGGTGGTGATTCATCGCAGACGAGGCAGTGCGCAGCGGCAGAGAATGGTGGCGGGAAGTGAGTAGAATCAATGCAGGATTCCAGTGAAGAAATTCAGTTTCATGCTCATGCTCTTCGCGCTGGCTGCTGCCCATGCGCAACAAATGAAGATGCACGGCGAGTCACCTACTTTTATTGAAACGATCCAGCGCCACACGTTTTCCGGCACCAGTTCCGAGCCCAATTCAACCCCGACCCCGATGCTGATGAACACACGCGGGGACTGGATGATGATGGTCCACGGCGAAGCTTTTGTGGCGGACACTCAGCAGAGCAGTCCGCGGGGTGGGGACAAGTTTTTTTCCACGAACTGGCTGATGCCGATGGCGCAACGCAATTGGGGGGCGCGTGAACTAACGCTGCGCGCCATGTTCAGCCTGGAGCCGGCGACGATTACTGGCCGCGAATATCCTCTGCTTTTCCAGCAAGGGGAAACGGCGTATGGGAACCCGATTGCCGATGGTCAGCACCCGCACAATTTTCTGATGGAGCTTGCGGCACTTTACGACTGGCAGGTGGCGAGTGATGTGCTGCTGTCGTTTTATGCGGCTCCGGTAGGCGATCCGGCGATTGGGCCGACTGCGTATCCGCACCGGATGTCCGCGAGCGAAGACCCGGTGGCGGCGCTGGGGCATCATCAGGAAGACTCAACGCACATCGCCGATGATGTCGTCACTGTGGGGCTGACCAAAGGCGTCGTACGGCTGGAGGCGAGCGGCTTTCATGGACGTGAACCGAATGAGCAGCGGTGGGAGGTGCAGCAGGGGGCGATGGACTCGTGGTCCACGCGGCTGACGCTGCAACCGGGACAGAATTGGAGCGGGCAATATTCGTACGCGTTGATTCACAGCCCGGAGCAATTGTTTCCGGACGAGAACCAGAGACGGATGACCACTTCGGTGATGTATAACCGGCCATTTAGTCAGGGGAACTGGACCTCGTCGCTTCTGTGGGGGCGCACGCGGGAGAGCGGGGGCAGTGTTGTGCAGAACAGCTATTTGCTGGAGTCGCTGGTGCGTTTTGGCAGCAAGAACTATGCGTTCACGCGGATGGAAAATGTGGACCGCACGACCGGGCTGCTTCTGGGGCAACGGCCGTTTCCGCCGGGTTTTGAGGAGAAACCGGCGGGCCGGGTGCAGGCGTACACGTTTGGCTATGACCGTGATTTTGACGCGATTCAGCATGTGGAATCGGCATTGGGAGCGCAGGTGACCACGTATGGAGTGGGCTCGCGACTGCAGCCGGTTTACGGATCCGACCCGGTGGGCGTGACGGCGTTTTTGCGGCTGCGTCTGCGATAGAGGTTTGATGGCTGAGATTGCTCACACGAGACTCGCAAGCCCCGGTGTTTAATTAATTTGACGCCTGCCCGGACGTCTTCACATCGAACAGCTATTAAGAGGGAAGAGAACGGAGGCGAGGATGGCGAAAGAAAAAATGGGTCGATTTGTTCAGGTGGCAAAAGCAGGCGGCGCTCTGGAGATGGTGACGCGCGAGGTGGGCGATCCGGAAGCGGGTTGGGTACGGGTGAGAGTACAGGCTTGTGGAGTATGCCATAGCGATGCGTTGACGAAGGAAGGGCTATGGCCGGGGGTTCAATATCCGCGCGTACCGGGGCATGAAGTGGTGGGCGTTGTGGACGCCATTGGCGCGGGCGTGACGGAGTGGAAGGCTGGGCAGCGCGTGGGTCTCGGCTGGTACGGCGGGCACTGCGGCAAATGCGAGCCGTGCCGGAGGGGTGACCTGGTTGGCTGTCGCCGGCTGAAGATTTCGGGAATCACGTTTGACGGTGGCTATGCCGATTACGTCACTGCGCCGGAGATCGCGCTGGCAGCGGTTCCCGATTCGTTGGCCGCGGCTGAAGCCGGGCCGCTGCTATGCGCGGGCATCACGACTTTCAACGCGCTGAGGAACAGCGGAGCGCGTCCACCGGACTTGGTGGCGGTGCTGGGGATGGGAGGGCTGGGTCACCTGGGCGTTCAATTTGCCGCGAAGATGGGATTTACGACGGTGGCGATTGCTCGTGGAGCGGAAAAGGCTAAATTTGCGGCGGAACTGGGCGCGGCGCACTACATCGACAGCACGGCGGAAAATGTTGCGGGCGCGCTGCAGAAGCTCGGAGGTGCGAAAACGATTTTGGCAACGGTAACGAACGCGGATGCGATGTCAGTGGCGGTGGGCGGACTGGGGCATGAAGGAAGATTTGTCGTGCTGGGGGCTCCGCATGATCCGCTGAAAGTGAACGTGCTGCCCCTGATTGGCGCCCGGCAGTCGATTGCGGGCTGGCCGAGCGGCACGGCTATTGAATCAGAAGACACGCTGAAGTTCAGTGCAATGAGAGGTGTTCGTCCGCTGCTTGAGAAGTATCCGCTGGAAAAAGCAGCGGAGGCGTACGAACGTATGATGAGCGGGAAGGCTCGGTTTCGGGTGGTGCTTGAGACAGGGGCAACGAATTAGGGATTCCGGCCTGAATTGGATCTTGATCGTGACTGTCCGGAATTGCATTGCTGAAAAGGGAACGGGGACGGCACATCCGATTGACGCATCAGTATGCGTCCGGTAGACTCCGGAGCGTTGAGATTCGCGGGGGGATATGTTTGAGACTCAAATACCGGATCGGGCGGGCCTTTTTGACGGCTTGCCGCAAGATGAGATCGTTGCGAGATACCGGAAAAACTATCATCTGGGGCCTGAGATAGGCATTGAGCATGTGCAAAGGCATGCTGATCTGGAAGCCGGTTTGGCGAACACGCTGATCGCGGCTCCAGCGGAGGACCGCGCTTCAGCTTTCGAACGTGCGTATACGGAGTTGTACAGCAGCTTGCCTTGGCTCGCAGGGAGTCACAGTTCAGCTTCAGAGAGTCCCTGGCGCTTATTAATGCGGAAGGGGGCGAAGATATATGAAGTCGGAAGCGGGGCGGGCACGCTGGCTGCATACTTAAACCGTAACGGCTTTGACTGCACGGCAACAGAGATTACGAAGGAGCGGGGGCAGAAGAAGGCGGCTCCCGGGCAGGAGGGGCTGCACTGGCACCAGACGGACGGTGTGCACCTGGACCATTTTGAGCAGCCAGGTTCCTATGACTATGTTCTTTCCGATCAGGTGGTCGAGCACCTTCACCCCGAAGATATCCTTACGCATTTCCGCACGGCCCGAGCGTTGCTAAAGCCAGGGGGCAGCTATTTTGTGCGAACGCCTCACCGGCGATTCGGTCCTCATGATCTAAGCCGTGTATTCAAGCTCAAGCGTCCCGTGTTCATGCACCTGCACGAATTCAACTACCTCGAGTTCGCTTCCATCGCCCGCGAGTGTGGATATTCGCGAGTACTCGCGGTCACAAACCTGGGGCCAATCAGCAGGAAAATGGGGTGGTACAAGGCATCGCGCGCCTGGTATTTCTACATGAACCTGCTGGACAGGATGGAGGGCACGGTTTGCCGGTCCAATGCGGCGCGAGAGAGATATCGCCGGCTGGCCCGATTCCTGTTGTCGCCGAGCAATGTATGGCTGCGGCTGGATAGGTAGATTCGGATCCCTTGTTTCGACAGATTACGAAGCCGCAGCCAACGCCGATTGCTGTTACTGCACTTCCTGTTTGGCGCGGTAACCACTGCGAGCGATAACGTCATATTTCAGCTTGTGGTGTTTTTCATCCTGCATCTTGAGCGGGCGTCCTTCATTGTCGACGAGTTCGACGTGAATTTTGCGCCAGGAGCCGTCCTGCTTGGTGTCGGTGGGCGTGTAAGTCAGCACGTACTGGTTCCGGATGGAATTATTGATGACGGAGAAGTCATCAGGTAATTCGGCAGGGAAGCGCGGGAAGAAGGACATTCCGCCAGTCATCTGGGCGAAGGTGCGCATCTGATTATCGGCCTGGAGGTAGGTCATTTCGCGAGGGCCCATTCCCATGCCGTGGTCTTCGGCGTATAGACGGGCGAGCTGGCCGGTACTGATGCTGAAGATGGTTACGTTGGGAGTTTCCTTGATTTTTTGCAGAGTCTTGTCGAGCGTGATCTTGGAAAAAGTGTCGACGCCGGAGCCGATGAGAATGACGTATTTGCGGCCGGGGACGCGGGTGAGGCGGTCGAGCGTCTGGTAGAGAGCGTCGAAGAGATTGGTTTCGCGCCAGGTGGGGATGGTGAGGGTGTTAAGCGCGTTGAGCACGACAGCCTTGTTCTGCGTAAAGTCGGTGAGGATGTGGGTGTGCATGTCGTAGGTTTCGACAGCGATGTAGTCGTCCGGCCGGAGCGTCTGCGTAAAGGTGTAGGCGGCGTTTTCCATGTCCTGGATAAACCACCAGTTATTGGCGGCAAACTCGACGAGCAGGACAGCAGTAATTGGCGCCTTGATCCGTTGAAAGTGCGTGATCTGCTGCGGGACTCCGTCTTCAAAGACACGGAAGTTGTCTTCCTTGAGGCCGGGGACGAACTGGTGGTTTTTCTCGAGGAGGACGCCTACGTCTACAGTAACGACGGGGACATTGACCTGGATGGAGAGATTGCCGAGTCCCGGAGGGTTTTTTGGCGTGGCTGGAGGCGGAAGGGGCGCGGGTGCTTCGGGCTTAGACTTTTTAGGAATGGCGATGGCGCCATTGTCTCCAGTGGGGCCGCCGGCGGCGGGCGGGGTCTGGTCCTGAGTCTGTGGGGTGGTCTGTTGGTCCGTGTTCTGGGCGGGGACCTGCTGGGCGCCGGCGAGGCCGGGCATTTCGCCGAGAAGCAAAAGCGCGATGAGGGCGGTGGCGGAGACGAGTTTCATGGGTTCCCTGTTGTTCTATTGTCCAGCGCGGCGGATTTTGCGGCAAGGCCGTGCAAACCGCTACTCTATTAGAGACGTGCGATACATGGCAAAAGACAACAGGACTGGCCGTCCAGGCAATGGCTTCGCGTGGCCTGGCAAGGGATTTGTTCGGCAAGCTTATGGCAGGCTATTCGCTTCGCTCAAGGTGACGGCCTGGTGGCTGGGATTTATTTGTGCGCTGGTTTCTGGCGGGTTTGCTTTGGCGCAGTCGCCGCTCGATGTGGCTCCAGTGGCGGCAATTCCTCCTCCTACGACCCAGTTTTTCCCCTTGAGTCAGGTGCATCGCGGACTGCACGGGGTGGCCTATACGGTTTTTGAAGGCACGAAGCCGGAACCCATGGGCGTGGAGATTCTGGGGCTGCTGCACAACGCGATCGGGCCAGGTGAGGACATGATTCTGGCTCGGCTGGAAGGCGCAAAGCCGGACTACACGGGCGTGGTGGCGGGGATGAGCGGCAGCCCGGTGTACATCGACGGGAAGCTGGTGGGAGCGCTGGCGTATCGGATTGGGCAGTTCAGCAAGGAGCCGATCTGTGGGATCACTCCGATTGAGCAGATGCTGCAGAACAGGATTCAGAGCTCAGAGCTCAGGGCCCAGAACAGCGCTCAGCGGTCGGCGGTCAGCGTTCAGGAAAGCGGTCGGGACTCAGCGGTCAGTGATCAGAATGAGGTGGTCAAGCCGATTGAGACTCCGCTTGTGTTCAGCGGGTTTTCGCCACAGGCGGTGGAGCTTTGGAAGAAGCATGCGCCTTCGATGGGGATGACCCCGGTCGCGGGGATTGGGGGAGTTTCCGGCGGGAGCGCGTTGAGTGGAATGGCTTCGGTCGCGGAACAACATTCGATTGAACCGGGATCGGCGGTGAGCGCGGTGCTGGTGCGGGGCGATTTGCAGATTGCGGCGACCTGCACGGTCACGTACTTAGACCCGACGCAGTTGCTGGCCTGCGGGCATCCGATTACGCAGTTCGGGCCGGTGTCGTATCCGATGACGAAGGCCGATGTGGTGGCGACGCTGGCTTCGCCGCTGAACGCATTCAAGATCATTAACACCGGCGAGACGATCGGGTCGTTTACTGCGGATCGGCAGACCGCGATTCGAGGCCAGTTCGGGCTCGCGGCACGGATGATTCCGCTGACGATTCACGTAGCCGAGCATGGCGCGGCGCCGCGGACGCTGCACTTGCAGGTGGTCGACCAGGAGCAGTTGACTCCGGCAGCAGTGCTGGTTTCGGTGTACCAAGGACTGATGGAGTCGAATGCCTATGCCGCGGAGATGAGCTACCGGGTACGCGGGAAG
>JBOGMA010000118.1:0-2106 GCA_050746465.1 Acidobacteriaceae bacterium | reverse complement strand
GAGTACGCCGACCGAGAGGAGCAGGAGCCAGACGCGCGTCGAGGGCGGCTTCCAGACGGCAACGGCAACTGGGATGAGAAGGATCGCCATTGACGACAGTGGTGCGCCATCTTTGCTCCGGACGGGAACTTAACAGGCATTGTTCTTGTTTTTCGTGATGCAACAGCGCAACGCGAGGCGCAAAAAGCCGCTGCCGAACTCGCCGCCATCGTCGAGTACGTCGGCGATACGATCGCTGCCGCCGCCGGAAAAGCACACGCGCAAAACTCCAACCGGCAGTCGCAGGGACTCAGGCGTAACGCTGGCTCACATAGTCAGGCCCGTCGAGGAGCACAAGCTGCGCAGGTGCCGTAGACGTAGAATTCGTGCCCCGAGGCCCGAAATCCCCGCGGCAGCTTCGGCTTGACTGTGGCCACGCAACCCTCCAGGTCGTAGAGCTTCCCGCAAACGTTGCACTGGAAGTGATGATGATGCTCTTTGCCGGCAACTTCGTAGCGCGTTGAATCGCCGGGCACCTCGACCGCCTGCAGCCAGCCTTCCTCCACCAGCGCCTGAAGACTCCGATAGACGGTCGCAATCCCCAGCGCCGCGTGACGCCGCTGCGCCCCTTCGAGCGCTTCGTCCGGAGACAATGGCCGGTCAGCCTCGAGGAACGCCTCCCGGATCGCCGCCTTCTGCCTGGTCTGTCGCTTATCCCTGATCGTCACCGGTTTTCCCATTCATGCAGATTAACGCTTGCAGGCTTCGCTCTCTAACGATATTAGGTTATCATTATCATGATGCCGATGCCCGAAAATCTTGCCGCTGGCGGTCACTACTGGATCGACCAGCTGAATCCCTGGGTCATCCGCTTCGGCGGCGGCTGGGGAATCCGCTGGTACGGCGTTGCCTATCTCGCCGGTTTCCTGTTCGCAGGTTGGATTCTCCTTCGCTGGGCCCGAAGAGAACGCCTGCCCATCCCGCCAGAGGAAGTCTTCAACTTCATCCTCTACGCTGCAGGCGGCGTCATGATCGGCGGCAGGCTGGGCTACTGCATTCTCTATAACGGCCCATACGTCTTCCATCACCCGCTCGAAATCTTTGAGGTATGGCACGGCGGCATGGCCAGTCACGGCGGAATTATCGGGCTTATCCTCGCTCTCTGGCTATTCGCACGCCACCAACATGTTAGCCTTCTGCCTCTGCTCGATGCAGCAGCCGCTACTGGGCCACTCGGCATCGTCTTCGGTCGCATCGCAAACTTCCTCAACGGAGAGCTCTGGGGCCGTCCCACCACCGTGCCCTGGGCCGTCATTTTTCCGCGGGCGCCCCTCGTCAACGGACTCGAAGTCCCGCGCCATCCCAGCCAGCTCTACGCAGCCGGTATCGAAGGTCTCCTCGTCTTCATCGTCGCGCGGTGGGTCTATATCCGAGCATCGCGCCCCGGCCTCACCACCGCAGCCGTCTGTGTCGCTTATGGCATCGGCCGCTTCATCGACGAGTTCTGGCGCCAGCCCGACCTCGGCCAGCCAGTCTACTGGGGATGGATGAGCAAAGGACAGCTGTTCACACTTCCGATGATCGCCATCGGACTCGCCGCTCTCCTTTGGTTCAAACGACCAGTGGTCGCTAACCGCCCATCGCCAGCACCCTCCACTACATCTGGAGTCGATCGATGAACCCTCTCCTTCTCACATCCATGGCTGCCGTATCCACCTCCCTTGGCGGGTACGCCGCCGTCCTCCTCCAGCGCCGCGTCTACGCTCTCATGGCCTTCGGCGCGGGCGTACTCGTTGGAGCCGCCTGCCTCGATCTGCTCCCCTCAGCGCTTTCCGCCGCAGCGGCATCCGGCTCGGGAAAAACGCTGGTGTTCTCCATCGCAGCCGTGGGTGGCCTCCTCATCTTCTGCATCGGAGAAGCAGCCGCGCATTCCGCGGCGCACCGCGAAAAGAGCCGCACCGGCGGAAAGGGGGGGAGGGTCAGCGCCGCCTTTCTCATCGTGCACAGCACCCTCGATGGAACCGCGATCTTCGCCGCATCCACCGTCTCCCTGCAAATGGGCCTCATCGTCGGGCTCGGCGTCGTAGCGCACGATGTCTGCGATGGGCTGAACACTATCCTGCTTGC
>JBOGMA010000117.1:0-2579 GCA_050746465.1 Acidobacteriaceae bacterium | reverse complement strand
CGATTGGGTTCGCCCGCCGCGCCTGCAAAATGGCCCCTCATTCCACTATGTCCACAGCAACCAATGGCGCTACGAGAAGACCCATGCCGACTATCACCCTCCCAGCGGGCGGTTCGCGCGCGAGCACTGCATGGACTTGCAGGTGGAGGCGGTGCGCATGGGTTGGCTTCCCTTCTACCCGCAATTCAATCGCAATCCGATTAACCTGATAAATGAGGCCCGCGAAGCCGGCGCTCATTCGCCACAGGAAGTCTCGAATTGGCTCGTAGAGCAACTCCGTACCGGAAGAACGCGCTTCTCGGTCGAAGAGCCCGACCTGCCGGAGAACTGGCCTCGGGTGTGGCTGATCTGGCGGGCTAACGCTCTCCACAGCAGCGCCAAAGGCCACGAATACTTTCTTCGTCACTATCTGGGCACACACTCCAATGCAATTGCCGAGGAGACCGCGCAGGAATCTGTCCAGGAGGTGCAATGGCGGGAGGCTTCAACCCAGGGCAAGATGGATCTGGTTGTCGATTTAAATTTCCGGATGGATACCTCGGCTCTCTACTCCGACATCATTTTGCCCTCGGCGAGCTGGTACGAGAAGAACGACCTCAACACTACCGACCTGCATTCGTACTTCCACCCGCTGGGTGCGGCGGTGCCTCCCTGCTGGGAGTCGAGAAGCGACTGGGACATCTTCCGCGCACTCGCAGCGAAAACCAGCGAACTTGCGGAAAAACACTTTCCGGAGCCTTTCAAGGACCTCGTAGCAACTCCGCTGCTGCACGACACCCCGGACGAGATTGCCCAGCCGGAGGTGCGCGATTGGACTAAGGGTGAATGTGAACCAATTCCGGGCAAGACCATGCCGCACTTCTCGATTGTTGAGCGCGATTACGTCAACCTGTCGCATCATTTCAATTCGCTCGGGCCCGGAATCAAAGAACACGGCGTAGAGGACCACGGGATCGAGATGAAGGTAGCGGATTTGTACGATGACTTCGCAAAGCTCGTGCCTTCCTATGAGTGGGGCGGACAGCGATATCCCTCTCTGGAGGATGCAAAGTATGCCGCCGACGCGGTGCTGTTCTTCGCTCCCGAGTCGAACGGAGAGGTCGCCTATCGCGGGTTCAAGGATCGGGAGCGCCATGTGGGATTGCCGCTGGCGGATCTGGCGGAAGGTCAACGCGCGGTCCACTACAGCTTCAGCGACTTGGCCAAGCAGCCGCGCCGCATTCTGACAAGCCCCTGCTGGTCAGGCATCGTGAACAACGGCCGGGCCTATAGCGGGTTCGTCACCAACGTGGAGCGGCTCGTCCCGTGGCGCACGCTCACCGGGCGGCAACAACTTTACCAGGACCATGAAGCTTACCGGGCGTTCGGTGAGGCGTGCCCCACATTCAAGCCTCGCATCTCCCTCGAAGACACATTCAATGTGGTTGCTAGCAAGCCGGTCGGCAAGTCCATCACCCTGGCCTGTATTACGCCCCATGGAAAATGGCATATTCACTCCACCTATTATGACGATCTGCGGATGCTTACCCTCTCGCGCGGAGTCGAGCCATTCTGGCTGAATGACAAGGATGGCGCCGAGATTGGCGTTCTCGACAACGATTGGGTGGAAGCCTACAACGACAATGGCGTGGTCGTAACACGGGCGGTCGTCAGCGCCCGCATCCCGCGAGGAATCTGCATTTTCTACCATGCCCCGGAACGAACCATTTCTTTCCCCAAGTCTCCGATCCGCAAAAACCGGCGTCCCGGAGGAACCAATAGCCTGACGCGTATGCGCCTGAAACCGGTGCTGATGGCCGGAGGATATGCGCACAATTGCTACCGTTTCAATGACTACGGTCCCCCAGGAACGGATCGCGATACCTACGTCATTGTTCACAAACTTGAAGGCAAGCCACAGTGGTGAACAAGGAATCCGCACGCACGCATCGGCAATAAAGGAGTCCGCATGAACATCCGCTCGCAGGTTTCGATGGTCTTTCATCTCGATAAGTGCATCGGATGCCATACGTGCAGCCTGGCCTGCAAGAATCTCTGGACTGACCGGCCCGGGACCGAATACATGTGGTGGAACAACGTCGAGACAAAGCCAGGAACTGGCTATCCCACACTTTACGAAGATCAGGAGCAGTATAGCGGCGGCTGGGTGGTTGAGGATGGCAAGCTGCGCTTGCGGCTGGGCAGCAGGAAGAGCGAGTTGGCCAACATTGCTTACAACCCGAAGCTGCCCACGCTCGATGACTACTATCATCCGTTTACTTACCGCTACCACGATCTGATCGATGCGCCGCCGGGAGACGATCAGCCCGTGGCCAGACCGATATCGATGATCACGGGCGAGGATATGGAGATCGAAGCTGGTCCGAACTGGGACGACGCCATGGGCGGCTCCGATATCTATGCGGCGAACGACCCCAACTTGAAGGCCCTCACTGAAGATGAGCGAAAGAAATTTTTCGAGCTTCAGCAATTGGTTTACTTTTATCTCCCCCGCATGTGCAATCACTGCCTGAACCCTAGCTGCGTGGCGGCGTGCCCTTCGGGGGCGATCTATAAACGCGGCGAAGACGGCATCGTAC
>JBOGMA010000116.1:0-7903 GCA_050746465.1 Acidobacteriaceae bacterium | reverse complement strand
CGCGGCGACGTCACGCTCGGCAAAGTCTATCTCCGATATCGCGGCGTCCTCCAGCTTGCCGAGCGCTGGGCCCACGCCGATCTCGAACAAAAAATCCGCATCTATCCGCCCATGGAACGCTCCCCGGAGAGTTCGCAACTCTATCTGTTACGAATTCGGCAGATCGCGCTTCAGAAGCGCCGCCTGCGCCTCCGCGGACTCGGCCGCGAATTCGAAAGCCTCCGTGAATACCAGCGCGGCGATGAAGTCCGCAACATCGCCTGGCCAGCCACCGCTCGCCGGGGTAAGCTCATCACCCGCGAATTTACCACCGAGCGAAGCCAGCAGGTCTGGATCGTCCTTGACGCCGGCCGCCTCTCGCGCACCGGAATTACCCTCCGCGATACGCCGGCCTCGGATTCCCCGCCCACCATCATCCAACTCGACCAGTCGACCGGCGCAGCCGTGGCCCTCGCTCAAACCGTCATGCAGGCCGGCGACAAAGCCGGCCTCCTCGTCTACGGACGCCACATTCAGCAACAGCTTCTGCCCGCAGTCGGCACCGGACAGATGCGCCAGTTTCTAGACGCGCTCTCCCAGTCGCGCGCCGAATCCGGCGAGGCAAATCACCTGAATGCGGCGGCGCGCCTCAAGCATCTGCAACGACGCCGCGGCCTCATCCTCTGGATCACCGAACTCGCCGACAGCGCCCGTCGCCCCGAAATCGTCGATGCGGTCCTGGACCTCGCCCGCCGCCATCTCGTTTTACTCGTGGTCCTCGGCAACCCTGAACTGAATACAGCGGCAGCACAACAGCCGCAAAATGTAGACGAAATGTTTAGGGCCACCGCCGCCTCCGAGATTCTGGAACGGCGCCGCACCCTCCTCGCCCGCCTCCGGGCTCAGGGCGTTTTAGTGGTTGAAACCACTCCGGGTTCCGTCAAAACCGACGCAATCAACCAATACCTGGAAGTAAAGTCGCGCGGGTTGATTTAGCCGGCAACACTAACATGCTCATATTAAGCAATTTAAGGCAGACAAGGGCCTAGATTAAAAAATTTTCATTTTTTATCAAAATCCAGGCAGCTTTTTGGAATCCCCCCCGCATCTGAGTCAACATTACTAGAGGCAGCTACAGGTGAAATACCTACCTACGTACTGAATTCTCCCTGGTTGTATGCTTGCTTTTTCGCAGGCCCTCCTCACGCACGACTCTTAGAATCCCTTCCTTCCAATGCCTCTTGAGTGGGTCCGCCGGAAAGCGGACCCTTGTACTCAATAGCCTCCAAGTCAGGTTCGAGCGGCCATCCCGTAAAATGACCCTATGCCCGCCCGCTCTGAATCCCCAGCCTCGACAGCGGAAGTTGACCAGCTTTTGACCTCCGTCGGCCTGCGCCACGGTCGCCGCAAGCTCATGGCAGCCGGATTCGAACGCCAGCCAAAGCATCCCCGCCAGCTCCCTCCCCAACAACGCCCCTCAGCCCGCACCACCAAGACCCAAATTCAGGTTCTCCGCACCCCGCTCTTTGAGGAAATCCCCTGGCTTCTCAGCGGATTCAGCACCCGCACCGGCGGAACTACCAGCGTCTACACTGCCGCCCAGCGCGCCGGCGAACTCAACCTTGGCTTCACTCCGGCGGATTCCCGCGAAGTTGTACTTGAAAACCGCCGCCGCTTTTTCCGCGACATCACCATAGATGCGGCCTTCCCCGCCGTCACATTACGCCAGATTCACTCCTCGCTGATCCGGCGCGTCACTACGGCCGACGCCGCTCCAGCCGAAGCCAGGCTCAAAGGCGACGGCCTGATGACCGCGGACCCCGGCCTCCTTCTCGCCATTCAAACCGCCGACTGTATTCCGGTTCTCATCGCCGACCGAAAAACTCGCGCCGTTGCCGCCTTCCATGCCGGATGGCGCGGAACCCTGAAGCGAATCGTTGAAAATGGAGTGGGGCGCATGCGCCTCGAATTCGGCAGCCAGCCAAAAGACCTCGTCGCCGCCATCGGCCCCGGCATCGGACAGTGCTGCTACTCCGTCGGCGAAGAAGTGCGCAGCGAATTCCTCTCGCAGTTCGCCTACGCTGAAGAGTTGTTCTGTGATGTCTACGATTCAGACCCGGTACGCGAGAAATATCCGCTGCTTTTCCTCACCGCCCGCGCGCCCGGCCACAGCCACATAGGCCCCAGCCTGCATCTCGACCTCGCGGAAGCCAATCGCCACCAGTTGCTCGACGCCGGCCTTGCTCCCGATGCAATTTCCGTCACCGGCCACTGCACCAGTTGCCGCGGCGATCTCTACTTCTCCCACCGCGCCAGCCACGGTTTCACGGGACGCATGCTCTCGGTCATCGGCATCCGCCCAGCATAGATTGCATTGTTTCCCGACCAGCGGGAGGGCCACAACAGCAGATAGCAGAATTGCGTGAAACGCGCTTGCCTGGACAGCCTGCCCTGAGCGAAGCCGAAGGGGCTAGTCCTTGGCGGCCCCCGCGGGGTTCACCAGGTCCCGCAATTCTTTGCTCGGCTTGAAGTAAGGAACACGTTTCGCCGGAACCTCCACCTTAGCGCCTGTCTTGGGATTCCGCCCGATGCGCGGCTTCCTCTGACGGATGCGAAAGCTCCCGAACCCGCGAATCTCGATCTTGTCCCCGGACTTCAGAGCACCAATCACTGCGTCAAAAATCGTGTCGACGATTACTTCGCCGTCGCGACGGGTTAGATCGCCAAGTTGGGTCACTTCCTCAACCAGTTCCGCTTTTGTCATGTCTACGTGCTCCAGACCAGAGGCTCTTGATACATTTAGGTTAACCTCTTTTTATGATAGTAGATGCGGGAAATTTTCCGCGCGGCCTCCCGGAATGTCAAAATTAGCTTCTCCGGCCTTTCTCGGCGTCGCATCCTGGCGATATGATCGAACTAGCTTCCCTCTACAGGCGGCGCCAAGTGAACGTCGATTATAGTATCGTAATTCCCGCCTACAACGAGCAGGCGCGTATCGGGGCGACCCTCACCGAGGTTGTCCGGGCCATCACTTCCCACTCATGGAGTGCGGAAGTCATCATAGTCGACGATGGCTCAACCGACTCCACCGTGCAAATCGTCGAAGCCGTCGCCGCCCAGCATCCTTACGTCTTCCTCCTGCGCAATGGAACCAATCGCGGCAAAGGCTATAGCGTTCGCAGTGGAATGCTGCACGCTTCCGGAGATATCGTAATGTTCACCGACGCCGATCTCTCGTCGCCGATTGAAGAGGCAAACCTCCTTTTCAGCGCCATCCGCGACGGCGCCGACGCAGCCATTGGATCCCGATGGCTCGCGCAAAGCCGCCAGACCATCCGCCAGCCGCTTTACCGCCGCTTCTTTGGCCGCTGCTTCAATCTCGTCACCCGCATGATCATGCGCCTGCCTTTCGCAGACACCCAATGCGGATTCAAAGCCTTCACCCGCTCCGCCGCGCAGACCATTTTTCAGCTTCAGCGAATCGAGCGCTGGGGTTTCGATCCCGAAATCCTCTTCATCGCCCTTAAGCGCGATTTCACCGTCCGTGAGGTCCCGGTGAGCTGGGCCCACGATCAACGCACCCGCATCAGCTATCTTCGCGACGGACTCCAGATGTTGAGCGAATTGCTCCTCATCCGCTGGAATTCACTCACCGGCGTTTACCGGAAAGTGATCGCTCCTTTTCCTCCCGGGGTACCGGTCGCCAAATAAAAAGAGCACCTTCAGAAAGGTGCTCTTTCGGGTGAATCGCTTTATCCGAGACAGTCAGGAGGCCATCGGCTGGCGCAGATCCTGCATCGTCTCGCTCATACGAAATCCCGGCTTCAGTACGATTCGTACTCCCTGCGAAGTCTTTTCAAGACGCATCGTCTGTGCACACACACCGCAGAGCCAATAATGGTTCATGCGGTGCACTTGCCCGTCGCCGCCTTCGTCCGCATCAAAGACATAGATCCTGCCTTCGCGCAGATAGTGCAGTGGTTTCGCGCATTTGGGGTTGGCGCAATTGTTTACCATCCTGTTTCTCCAGACAAGGCCCAACGTATCGTCCTATTGAAAAAGTCGCTATTTCCGGCAGCCTTCCTATCGTTCTGACCGTCGAATTCACATACTTCGAGATGCGATTTGCTCTGTAAATCGTACGATGCTCAACGGATACACCTGGGTTTCCTTGATTTGCAAGCTCTGTTTTCTTGAATGCCCCAGTTCCGGTGCGGTTTCCTGCGTTTTTCCAGTGACGTAAAAAAATCCGCTCGCGTTCTCATCTTCTTGCCGGAGCCGTCCTTCGCGGTAGTGTCTCAGTCTGAAGGTCCGCCTTGGCAGGAGAGCGGACCTCGAGTGAGCTATTCTGAAGAGCCCGGAGTGGAGGTTTGTGACATGGCGAAGCTCGTGTATGAATTGAACCAGTCCCTGGACGGCTACATAGACCACCTGAAAATGGGGCCACCCCGTCCCGCGCTCTTTCGTCATTTCATCGAGCGGGTGCGCGGCTTGACCGGCATGGTATACGGTCGCGGCATGTACGAGGTAATGCGTTACTGGGACAATGACCTTCCGGATTGGGATGCGGAGCAACGCGAATACGCTGCGGCATGGCGGGCCCAGCCGAAGTGGGTTGTGTCGCGCTCCTTGAAGTCTGCCGGCCCCAACGCCACACTCGTCGAGGGCGACATGGAGGCGGCGATACGCGGGCTAAAGACCCAGCTAGGCGGCGAGATTGAAGTTGCGGGACCAGTCTTGGCAGGAAGCCTGACTGACCTTGGTCTTATTGACGAGTATCGAATCTATCTGCACCCGGTCGTGCTCGGTCGTGGCAGGCCATTCCTTACCGGTCCCCGGCCGCCGCTCCACCTGGTGGCAAGCGATCTAATTGCCGAGGACGTGATTCGGTTGACCTACGTTCCTGCTTAATCGCTCGATCCGTCCGACGGAACGCGCCGCCTCGTTCAACTGAGGCACTCCCTCCTTCGCCGAACGCTCCAACCCGCGCGCAACTTATGCGACAATGTCCAGTTCCCCATAACCTTCGATGCCCATCCTCCGCTCCGCCTTCATCGCCCTCTCCCGCAACCGGCCGCTGCGCCATTTCTCTGAGCGATCCTCACTCGGCCGCCGCATGTCCTCCCGCTTCGTCGCCGGAATGGACATCGAAGACGTTCTCCGCGCCGCACAGTCTCTCCAGAACCAGGGCATCGCCTCCACTCTCGACAGCCTCGGGGAAAACGTCACCACCCCTGACGAGGCCCGCCGCTCCGCTGACGTTTATCATCGCCTTCTCGACGCCATTGCCGCCCGCAAGCTCAACGCCAACGTAAGCCTCAAGCTCACCCAGATGGGCATGGACCTCGACCCCGCCCTTGCCTCAAAAATCGTCTCCGAACTCGTCGATCACGCCGTCGCCGTCAACAACTTCGTGCGCATCGACATGGAAGGCAGCGAGTACACCCAGGCCACCCTCGACCTCACGCGCGCGCTCCACAGCAACATTGCCAACCAGGGACACGTCGGCGTCGTCGTTCAGGCCTATCTTTACCGAACCGCCGAAGACATCAACTCGCTTGTCTCCCAGGGCATCCGCCTCCGCCTCTGCAAAGGAGCCTATAAAGAACCGCCCGCCGTAGCCTTCGCGAATAAATCCGATGTCGATTCCAACTACGTCCGGCTCACTCGAACCTTGTTGGCCAGCGGAAACTATCACGGCATCGCCACCCACGACCCAGCCATGATCGCCGCCGCCAAAAACTTCGTGCAGGAAAAATCCATACGAAAGAGCAGCTTCGAATTTCAGATGCTCTACGGAATCCGCCGCGACCTGCAGCGCTCGCTCGTGGCCGAAGGCTACAATCTCCGCGTCTATACACCATTCGGTTCCGAATGGTATCCCTACTTCATGCGCCGCCTAGCAGAGCGCCCCGCCAACATCCTCTTCTTAGTCAAAAACCTGATGAAAAAATAATCCGCAGAATTGAAGCCAAACCCCTACCGCCCATTCACAGAACGATCGAGCGCATCTAGCCCTGAACCCTGAACGCTGATCGCTGCTCTACCCCACCACCGAATCAAAGAACCGCCGCAGCAGTCTCCCCACTATCTGCGGCTGCTCCCATGGAGAGAAGTGCCCTGCATCCCGCAATTCCGTGTACTCAGCGCCATATCCACCATTGCGAATCGCCTCCGCCAGCAGCTTCATGTCCGCCGGAGTCGACGCCGGATCCTCGCCTCCCGCCAGCACAAACGCCGGCACCCGAATCCCTCGCGCCGTTTCCACCGAATCCGCCCTGGCCGCCAAACCCTGCTGCACCGCAACCAGCGCATCCGCAGACATCATCTCCATCATCTCCCGCGCCTCAGCCACGCGCTCCGGATGCCGCTCACGCGCCGTCGGCCCAATCAGCTTTCCCAACTGCGCCTCCATGAAATCGCCTCTCCCGTGCGCTCGAATCTTCGCAATCGAATCCTCGCGCTGCGCCCGGCCCGCATCCGTATCCCCTTGCGGCTTCGAGCAGCAAAACGCCAGCGCCAACACGCGCGCCGGAGCCTTCCGCCAAATCTCATACAGCGTGTACCCGCCAATCGAGCAGCCTGCAAACAGCGCTTTCTGAATCCTCAACTCGTCCAGCAGCCGAACCGCATCCGCCCCAAGCTGCTCAATCGTGATCGGCCCCTCGCCCAACTCCGACCGCCCGTGCCCGCGCAGGTCCGGCAAAATCACCCGATACTTCCCCGCCAAAGACTCCGCCGCCCCCAGCCAGAACCGATGATCGCAAGGCGTAGGATGCAGCAGAACAACCGCCGGCCCTTCACCCATCGCTTCGTAAGAAAGCCGAACTCCACCCGAAACATAATCCATACTGCGAGTTTAAAAGAATCGGGCCTGCGCATCCGAACCGAAGCTCGCTCGCGCAGGCCCAATTTTGTCTGTCCGTCTTGCTATGCGAAGAAAACTCCCATCTCGTCCAGGCACGCTCCCCATCCGTGCTCGTGCCGGTTCCGCATCTCCACCGACGCAAAGTTCTGGTGCGTCAGCGTCACCTGCGTTCTGCCGTCATCCGTCTCAAAAAACTCCACCGTCACCTGCGTGTTCTCCACCGGCTCCAGGCCGCCCGTCGCACTCCACGTAAACACCAGCCGCGCCGGAGGCTGAACTTCCCGATACACCCCGGTCGCGATATGCACGTGACCGTCGGGAGCGGTAAGTTCAATGCGATAGGCTCCTCCCACACGCGCGTCCAATGACGACTTTACTTTTGCTCCAGGCGTCGGCAGAAACCAGCGGTCCAGTTCCTCCGCCACCGTCCAGGCCCGAAATACCCGCTCGCGCGGCGCGTTGAAGGTCCGGTTCACAATCAGTTCGAGCGGTGCGATTGCTTCTGTTTGCGGCATGTCTTTTTCTCCTCGGTTGAAGGTTGTGTCTCCGCCAGGTAGCGGTCGAGAGCGTCAAACTGCCGCTCCCAGAATTGGCGATATTGCGCGATCCAGTCTGACGCCGGCTTCAGCGCCTGGGCCTTTAGCCGGCAGTGGCGCTCGCGCCCAACTTTCTCTTGCGAAACCAGCCCTGCCTGCTCCAGCACGCGCAGGTGCTTCATCACAGCGGGTAGCGACATCTTGTGCGGTGCGGCCAACTCTGAAACTGTGGCCTCCCGCCGCATCAGGACGCCAAGCATCTCCCGCCTCGTGGCATCAGCCAGTGCTGAAAACGTGGAATCCAGACGTGAACTATACTTAACCATACGGTTAAGTATTCGACGCAGCACCCCCCTTGTCAAGATTCATTCTTTTTGGATTATCGAAAAATGGCTCAACCCGCGACCATCGGGAGCAGCCACAAATTCCGAGTTGCGAAGAAAGGGTGAGCCTCGACGGCCGGTCCCGGCCAGTCCAAAACAAAAAGGGGAGAGCCAATCGGCTCTCCCCTTCATCAGAC
>JBOGMA010000115.1:0-14418 GCA_050746465.1 Acidobacteriaceae bacterium | reverse complement strand
TGGTCAACGCCGGTCGCAAAGAGATCAAGGAGATTTTATGCGTGTTTTCGTCACAGGATCTTCGAAATATGCGCTATACGCAGAACTGAAATTCCACCGAACACTGTCAAATACAAACACAAGGAGAATCAATATGAAGAAGACATGGTTGATCACAGGCGCTTCTCGCGGCTTCGGACGCATCTGGGCCGAAGCCGCTCTGAAACGCGGCGATCGGGTCACGGCCACCGCGCGCAAACTTGCCGACGTCGCCGATTTGAAGAAGCAGTTTGGTGATGCGGTCCTGCCGCTGGCGCTCGACGTCACAAATTCGGAACAGGTGCAGCAGGTCGTGCGGCAGGCCCACGCGCATTTCGGCAGGCTGGACGTTCTTGTGAACAATGCCGGCACGAGCCTGTTCGCTGCCACAGAGGAGGCGAGCGACGAGCAGATTCGCGACCTGTTCGACGCGAATTACCTCGGCATGGTTCGAGTGCTGCGCGCAGCATTGCCTCTGCTGCGGAAACAAGGAAGCGGGCATATTCTCGGCGTTTCGAGCGGTCTTGGCATCACGTCGATGCCGCTGATCGGCTTCTACAGTGCAACGAAATGGGCGGTGGAAGCGATGCACGAAGCGCTGGCGATGGAAGTCAAGCCCTTCGGCATCCGGGTGACGCTGGTTGAGCCGGGTGCCTACGCGACCGACTTTGGTAGATCGGGAGAAATCGCCGATGCACTCGAACCATACGTGGATATCCGAAAGCAGATTCTGACGCATCTGGCAGAAATGGAACGCGGTGATCCCGAGGCTACCGCAGAAGCTGTTCTAAAGCTTGTGGACACGGACAATCCGCCGCTGCGACTCGGGCTCGGAACCTCGATTTTGCCGAGGGCGCGCGCCGTGTATGCCGACAGGCTGGCCACATGGGAAGCGTGGGAGGACGTGTCAAACGCGGCGACGGGCGAGCCAAAGAAGGCCGGGACAGAATGGATTGAGGAACTGATTCACGGGACTCCGGGCCGGGCATGAGTTGCGGATGAATCCGTCATTAGCGGGACGGATTTGCCGGCAGTTCTTCGGGAGACGTCCGCCTGGTGTTATGGGTCACTGAATCGACGCAAAATTGAGTCGGGGAAATAGGCAGCACACCCAAAACCTCAGGGAGAGTAAATGAAGATTTGGGGTCTTTCTATCCACCTGGAGCAGCACGGCGAAGGAAACCCAGCGGTTATCTTTCTTCACTATTGGGGTGGGACCTCGCGAACGTGGAGCCGCGTCGCTGCGAGATTGCAAGATAAGTTTCGCACCGTAACCTACGACGCGAGGGGATGGGGACAGTCGGACAAGGCGTCGGCCGGTTATGCACTGAATGATCTGGCGGATGAAGTGTTGGCACTCGTCCGCGAAGTAGGGGTCAGTGAATTTGTGCTGGTGGGACATTCCCTGGGGGGCAAAATTGCGCAGCTCGCTGCGTCCCGCCGACCCGAGGGGCTTCTCGGCCTGGTGCTGGTCGCTCCTGCTCCGCCCACGCCTCTGCGGTTCCCAGATAAAATGCGAGAAACCCAGATACACGCATATGACACACGTGAGAACGTGCTCCAGACCATTCGCCTCCTATGCGCGCGGATGCCACCTCCGGAACTTGTGGAGCAGATCGTGGAGGATAGTATGTCGGGATCTCGGGCGGCGACCCTGGCATATCCCACGTCCTCAATTCTTGAAGATATTTCGCATGAGGTGCCGAAGATTGCAGTTCCAACGCTCGTTTTGGCCGGCGAGCTCGACCAGCTCGACTCGATAGAACAGCACAAGCGCGAGGTTGTCGCTCGGATCGCCAATGCGCGATTTGAAATCATCCCGCGAAGCGGACATCTCATTCCGATTGATGAACCCGAAGAGTTGGCTAAGCATATCGAAAAGTTTGTGTCGTTCCTGAAATAGTGAATAGCCCGAATCTTCTTTTTTTAAAGGTAGTCCGCAGGCGATTTGGACCGATCGCGCAACGATGAATTGCAGGAGGTAGCATGGCAGATAACAGGACCGTGATTGAGCAGGCGTACTCCGCTTTCAACAAGCGGGACATCGACGGTGCAACAGGACTGATGACCGAAGACGCTAGGCGCCGCCGCGAAGACCGCCATCATCGTCTACAATAAACGCGTAGACGCAACCCTAACGTATGCACCGACCGATAGGGGACGCCAAGTTTGGGAACTGCTCCGATCATCATAACGAAAAAATCCACCGCAAGGCCGTTCAGGGAGGTGCATAAGCCGTTCGGCGCCGGGGAATTGCCAGCGGCCGTGAGTCGGGCCATAAGCAAGTATCCGAACGGTTGACCTGCCGAAGTGGACGCGAGAATGCCGATTTGCGTCGATTGTATCGATGCAAAAGAGAATTCCACGTTGCTAATCGACGAGAGTGAGTCTGTTTTTGCCCAGAAAAGGCACATCATGGAAAAGAAACCTGTACTGAACATCCTCAAGTTAATTCTCGATGGATCTCCGCTGGCTGAAGTCCTAAAGATGATTGCGGAATTAGTCGAGTCTCAAAACGAGGACACGTTGTGCACCATCTGGCTCCCGGATGAAGACGGAAAGCAACTTCACTGCGCCGCCGCTCCCAAGCTCCCTCCTGATTTCAGCGCTCAAGTCGGGCCCATGTTTGTTGGCCCAACCGGCGCATCCTGCGGCACTGCCGCTTATCGTAAGGAGCCGGTGTATGTGACCGACATCCTCAGCGACGTTCTCTGGAAAGATTATCGCCACTTGTTCGAACCCTACGGCATTCGTGCGGCGTGGTCGCGACCTCTGCTCGGGAATGACGGCGGGGTTCTGGGAACGTTTGCTATTCTTTATCGCGAAGCGCGTGACCCTGGCGCCGTCGACCTGGAGTTGATTGAGAATGCCAGTCGTATTGCAGCGATAGCAATCGAGCGTCACATCAATGAAGAACGATCATCGCTTGAACGCGATCGGCTGCGCTTGCTCCTGGAAATCACAAACAGCATGACGTCGAAGCTGGATCTAGGTCATTTAATTCGATCGCTTTCCACGGACCTGCTGAGCGTTATCCAATGTGATTATTGTGCTTTATTACTGCCTGACGCCGATAGTGGGGAGTTGCGTGCAACCACTTTGTATCATCCTCATCCACGAGGCTCCTTTTGCGACGGAATGATTGTACCGATCCATGGTTCGGCCTGTGGCATAACCTTTCGGACTGGCGAGAGCCACAACTTTAGCGATTTTGAGGAGATACGAGATGATCCGGAAGGTTTCGGCAGTAGCGCTGGCCAACGTTTCTATCAACGCGTAATGGCGGAAGGCTTGGTGTCGGGCTGCGATGTTCCACTTATCGGCAGAAGCGGCATTGTAGGCGTGCTGATGGCCCTGAGCCGGTCGCGGAAAATATACAAACAAGATAACTTCGCTTTTCTCGGACAGGTGGCCCGCCAGGTCGGCATTGCCATTGAGAATGCTTTGGATTACGAAAACGCGATAAAGGATAGAGATCGAGAGGCGAAACAAAGGCTCTATCTCGAGGAGGAAGTCCGAGCCGAATTTGGAGATATCGTCGGAGAGAGCCCGGCCTTGAAGGCTGCACTGAACCTGGTGTCGGTAGTGGCAGCTACAGATTCGAGTGTGCTGATCACGGGCGAAACTGGAACCGGTAAGGAGCTCGTAGCACGGGCAATCCATAATTTAAGCACCCGTCGGAAACGGGCCTTTGTCAAATTGAATTGCGCGGCAATTCCGCTTGGTCTTCTGGAAAGCGAACTGTTCGGCCATGAGAAGGGAGCGTTTACCGGAGCGATTGCGCAGAAAATGGGACGCTTCGAGCTTGCGAACAACGGCACGCTTTTTCTGGACGAAGTCGGGGACATCCCTCTGGAACTTCAATCAAAATTGCTACGAGTTTTACAGGAACAGGAATTCGAGAAACTTGGTAGCAACCGAACGCACAAAGTCGACGTTCGCCTGATTGCCGCCACCCACCGCGATTTGGCTAGCATGGTGAAGCAGCTGACCTTTCGCGAGGATCTTTATTATCGGTTGAAAGTGTTTCCTATCCACGTCCCACCCTTACGGCAACGCAGTGACGACATCCCGCAGTTGGTGCGGCATTTTGTTGCCCGCTACGCTCAACGAATGGATAGGAAGATCGACCAGATTCCCACGGAGACGATGGAAGCGATGGTGCGGTACCACTGGCCTGGAAATGTCCGTGAGTTACAAAATTTCGTGGAACGGGCGGTAATTCTCTCTCCCAATTCCGTCCTTCGCGCCCCAGTTGCCGAGTTGGAGCCCTTCGCTCCCCGCCAGGAGCGGGATGTCCAGATGAGTGGCCTTGCCGAGGTCGAGCGCGATCACATCGTTCTTGCGCTTGAAGCGAGCAACTGGATAGTGGGCGGTCCAAATGGCGCCGCAGCGCGGCTGGGAATGCAGCGGACCACGTTGGCCTACAGAATGCGGAAACTTCGCATAAATCGTCCGGTGCCTTTTGCAAACGAAGTAGGTCGCATGAGCCACGCCGGCAAATAGCAAATTTCTCTTCAGGGTTCCTCACCCGAATTCCGCGGCAACTCGCGCGACAAGGCGTTGCCAGTGACAAACATCCGTCACAAATCTCTCCAATGACAATCGAAAGCGCAACAGACTTCTGAAGATCGTATCCTCTTGCAGGAAAGAGGCTTAATTCACTTTTCCGTTTTGTTTCGAAATGCTTTCTGGCTTTGGCAAGCTCCTTGCTCTCTACCGTCATGCCTGCCATCGGCAGGTAGAGCCGACTTCGAAGGAGCAACCAATGGTCAGAAGTATTCGTAGCATGGTTATCGCTGTTATTGGAGCTGTCGTTGCTGCGACAGCTTTGAGCGCCGGGGCGCAAACTGCAAGTGAAACTGTCTTCGTGATGACGAATTCAGCCAAACGAAATGAAGTGATTGCCTACAGGCAATCCCGAGACGGACACTTCTATGCAGCTCATCCCTACGCGACTGCTGGCCGCGGAAGTGGTGGTCTCATCGATCCCCTTCAGTCTCAGGGATCTCTCGTACTCAGCACAGACCATCAATTCCTTTTCGCGGCAAACGCCGGTAGTGGGACGGTGTCGGTGTTCCGCGTGCTTCGCTCTTCATTGTCCCTAGTCGATCGAGTTGCATCCGGTGGAAGCGAGCCGCTTGCGGTCGCCCAATCCGGCAACCTTGTCTATGTGCTCAACGCAGCGGGGAGTGGCAGCATTGTCGCGTTCCGTTTGGATAGAGGCGGCCATCTGCGGGAAATCAAAAACTCCACGACCTACCTGACCGCATCCAATTCGGGCGGTTCGTCACTCTCCATCAGCCCGAACGGAGCCTACCTCTCCGTTACAGAACGGCTGCCTAATCATATCGACACGTTTCATATAAACCCCTGATGGAACACTGGCGCCCATCGTCGTAAATACGAGCACTGCGCCTGGCGTGTTCGCCGCGTTATTCGCGCCGGACGGGAATCTGATTGTTTCCGAGACGGGACCAGCAGGCGGTGTGGATGAATCAGCAATATCTTCCTATGCCGTTCTCCCAAATGGAACTCTCTCTGCGGTGAGCCAGAGTCTTCCAACTTTTGGCGCCGCGAACTGTTGGAATGCGATCACGCCCAATGGCAAATGGGTATATGTCTCCAATGCCGGCTCCTCTACGATCTCCGGATTTGCGATTGGTAAGGGCGGCGCATTAACGCCGATCGCAGGAACAGTCGTTGGAACCAATCCCGAAGGCAGTGTGAATCTCGACATTGCAGTCAGTGGTGACAACAAGTACCTGTTTACGTTGAACTCGGGATCGGGCACAATCGGCATCTTCGCGATTCAGAGCAACGGGGCGCTCACCCAGGTCGACGAGATTGGTGGTCTGCCGAAATCGGCCGGCTTCAATGGGATTGCCGCTCGCTAGTTTCGGCATAGGACCTGCTCCGACGTAAAAACAATTGCGCCCCCGGATGGTTGGCACACCCGGGGGCGAAGACAGCGGATGCACCAGACAATAAGGTGCAGGCTGCGTAACGCTGTTATTGATTTGAAGACAAACAAACTATCCACAAAGGGGTAAAAACGATGGCATATTCAAGCAGAAGCGTTGTTGAAACAGCAGAGATTGGTCCGAGACTAAATGTCCTCAGACTAAGTGTCTCTCGCGAAACTACAGACGCAATCCAAAGTATCGCTCACAATTTCCTACGTTACGGTCTGGTGATCGCTGTCGGCTGGATCGCCGCCATGAAGACCACGCACTATGAAGCTGTCGGGATACAGCCTCTTATTGCGAATAGCCCATTTATGAGCTGGATGTACAAAGTGTGGTCCCTGGACCATGCGACCTTGGCGGTCGGAATCCTGGAAATGATCTTGGTGGTCCTGATTGCCCTGCGACACTGGTCTCCGAAAGCATGTGCGATCGGCAGCGCTGGGGCTGTGATTATGTTTCTGACTCCGCTCTCATTCTTGTTTTCAACCCCCGGATGGGAACCAAGTCTCGGTGGTTTTCCAGCGCTGTCCGGCGGAGTAGGAGAGTTCCTGATCAAAGACATCGTGCTGCTAGGGGCCGCGTTGTGGTCGCTAGGCGAATCCTTGGCCGCATCCCACGATGGCCGATGGGACGAAGAGGTACGGCAGATCTCGATCTAGAAAGCATCCGGCATGTGCGTCAGGCCGCGAAATTGATGACCATATAGCAATGCCTCCGCGAGTATGAACCGCCTCTCCCATCGAGGCGATCCGATTGCTTCGGATTGCGGCCACAACCGATTCCACCGCCTGTCCGCGATTTTCATAGTGAAGGAGGACATAAAGGCCCGCATCTGCCAATCTGAAAGCGGTGGCGCGACCTATACCGCGTGATACACCTGTAACTAAGGGGCCTCTTTACCTGTACTGCTCGGCGATTTGTCCCGCTGGTGAGCGCACCGATGGCAGCTGCCCTATCAGTGTCATATTCCGCGTGCCCTGGCGGTACGGTTTTAGTTCAATCAAACTCTTGGGAGTGTGGAATGAGGGCGGACGAGAAGCGCGGAGGTTGGCTGATTTGCGACCGGGAGCCGCGCCTGATGCTGGAGTCGGCGCTGCTGGGTATTGCCGGCGCCTTCAACGCACAAAACTTGTGAAAATCGGAGCATGTATCAAGCCTAGGTGCCCAGACGCAGCGATTCACCGGCGCATTACCTGGAAGAAATTCAGATTGCCCTGCAACTGCTGGGGCGACGGATGCCGCCGATGGCGGGCCAACTCCGTCATCTGGACCTGTTACGTCTGCTGCGTTCCAGGATACGCTTTGATCTGCCGGGGGGCCGCGAACTCACTATGGCACGGATCCCGGAGGAAAGCCCCACGGCCGGGACGAGCGTGAGCGAATTCTATCGACAGCTTAGTGGCTGTGATTTCGAGATCATCACCATCGGGCGTACTGATTGCGTCTCCGTCGGCTCGGGAACCACTGAGTCGCTACCTTCGACCGATTGCAGGGGAGCGGGCTGGGGACATGCAAACCGAGGCATCGCTAACCATGTCGCGAGCACTATGACCACGCAGGAACCTCCGGAAGGAGTTCGTGACTCCGAAAGATTCATTCATCGCGAGCGTCTGAATTCTCCTGAAAGGCAGTCACGGCGTACATCTTAATCAGATGGTCCGCGCGGAGGAGCGACGTCTGTGACGGGGTCGCGGCCAACATCCGTCAGTGTCAGACATCCGTCGCGGCTTCTTCAATCGTGGCTTCATGATGATTACTGCTCTCAGCAAGGAAACTCGCGGAGTCAGAACAACTTACCTCATGCCAAGCTTCGGGTTGACGCCGCTTCGCCTTTGGCATTTTGAGTGCAATAAACGACACCGTGTTCCGCGTCATCAGGTTGACGCTTCGCAAACTGAGGAGGACTTCTATGCGCCAGATTCGTTCAGCACTACAAGTAAAAGGCAACTCTCGCCCGCCGGAGCCAGGAGCTGCCATACCTTTGACATGCCTTCGGAAGATCGAAGCAGATGGTGTAAAGGTCTTCTACCGAGTGGCGGGTGACCCCAGCGCGCGCGTGATTCTTCTGCTCCACGGGTTTCCAACATCGTCGTTCATGTTCCGTGAACTTATTCCGCGCCTCGCCGATCAGTACCGCGTGATTGCACCTGACCTTCCGGGATTCGGATTCACGGAAGTCCCTGAAGGGCGGAAATACGTGTATTCATTCGAGGCATTGGCCGGAACGCTGGAGGCCTTCACGGATGCGCTTTGCCTCAATCGCTATGCGATCTACGTGTTTGACTACGGAGCTCCAGCAGGCTTCCGTCTGGCGATGCACCATCCGGACAAAGTGACAGCCATCGTTTCGCAGAATGGCAATGCGTACGAAGAGGGCCTCAGCGATGCGTGGGGACCGATCAGGAAATATTGGTCCCAACCTACCGCAGAAAACAGAGAAGTGATCCGGCAAACCATCCTTACTTTCGAAGCAACTCGCTGGCAGTACACGCATGGCGTAGCGAATCCTGAAGCAGTTGCACCTGAGTCATACACACTGGATGCGGCATTGCTGGAGCGTCCGGGAAACAAGGAGATTCAGCTCGATCTGCTTCTGGACTATGCGTCGAACGTGAAGCTCTATCCAGAATTTCAGAAATATTTCCGCCAGGCGAAACCGCCGTTGCTGGCAATCTGGGGCAAGAACGACCCCTTCTTCATTCCCGCCGGAGCAGAGGCATTTCAAAAAGACTTACCACAAACCAAGGTCCAGTTCCTCGACACCGGCCATTTTGCGACCGAAACCCACGTGGCGGAAATAACCGCCGCGATGCGCGAGTTCCTCGAAGAGAGCGCCATATCGCGCGACGCAGGTAAGGCGGTTCCCAGATGAATTCCCCTCTTCGAGGCGATACGGTCGTATTGGTTCATGGAGCGTGGGCTGACGGATCCGGTTGGAGTAATGTCATTCTCCCGTTACGACGACAAGGTCTCAAAATAACATCCGCGCCGATTCCCCTCACATCCCTCACGGATGATATAGCCGCGCTCAATCGCGTGGTGGAGAGAACGAGTGGACCGGTAACTCTTGTGGGGCACGCCTACGCAGGCGCTGTGATCTCCGGGATCACCGAAGCACGAGTGAAATCGCTCGTCTATATTGCCGCGTTGACGCCCGATGAAGGCGAAACAGTCGCAGATGTCTTTTATCGCGCCGATCCGCATCCAGATGCCCCGCGCTTGGCGCCCGATACGCACGGTTTCATCTGGATGCCGGAAGATGGTTTCGCTCAGGCAGTAGCTCACAAGGCCTCGCCGGACCAGGCGACGATTATGACGGCTGTGCAGCGGCCAATCTCGTTCAAATGTATCCAGGAGAAGGCCCCCATGCCCGCATGGAGAACAAAACCCTCATGGTTCCTCATTGCGGAAGATGATCGCATGATCAGTCCGCAAACTCAGCGCCTCATGGCCCAGCGAATGGGCGCGATCGTTCGCGCGTACCAAGTGGACCACACTCCGATGTACACGCGACCAGACCTCGTGGTTGACATGATCCTGGAAGCCGTTCGCCGATACGCAACCGACGATGGTAAGGAGAAGTAATATGAGTCAGATATTTTCAGGACAAACAATAATCGCAGACATACAGGACGTGGTACCTTCCGCTGTCCTCTCACGATATGCCAGAAGCGCTCTAACAAGAGTAGCCGCATGGATCAATGATCGTCATATTGCTTTTTGGGTGATCAGTATTGGCATGAGTGTTATGCTCTTCTGGGCAGGTTCTTTTAAATTGACGGCTCTCGGCGCCGAATCCATAGCTCCCCTGGTTAATCACAGTCCACTGCTTAGCTGGCAGTTTAAGCTGTTCGGTCCGTACATAGGCTCCGATATGATCGGCTGTACCGAATTCACTGCCGCCATCTTGTTGATAGTGGGCTACTTCAAGCCGAAAGCCGGTATTGTAGGTGGTCTGATTACAACACTCATGTTCTTCCTAACCAGTTCCATGCTGCTAAGTACACCCGGTGCGACTATTTCCTATCACGGAATGAGATACATGGATCTTACCGGACTGTTTTTATTCAAGGACATCATATCCTTCGGGGCGTCGTTCTACCTCATCAGCTATTACGGCAGGAGAGCTATCATCTCTGAAAGCAATGGCTGATAGCCAAAGCAGAAAAAATCTTGGTACAACGATCATTTCGCTCGCAGCGCCTGACGAAGGTCAAGTTTACAGGGTTCTTTCTAAATGCGCCGTTGTAGCTGGTATTCACCCGACTATCGCCACTAAATCCAGTTCACGGGGGGTCTCGCTCATTTCATTCGAATCATTTCGATGCAGCACGGTCGCTAGTACTGAAAGCTTGTCTCAGCGCTTCAGCCATTTTGCACCTCCACTGACCTCTGACGATGATTGTTCCCAGATTGGTGCGGGCGAACGAGTGATACAGCATACGAATCCAGCCCATCTGTCCGTGGTCAACGTGTGCTCGGTAATCAGGGATCTGATCAAGTGAAGGCGGAAAAAGGAAGCGCGCGGCTTCTCATTCGGGTTTTTCTCTCCGAGTGAGTTGTAATAGCTGTTGAATAGCCGATGAAACTCTTCATGGAAGGGCTCGTAGCCTGGCAAAACCCACGGAGCACGAAAGTCTCGAAGAACTAGGTGGTGTGGGCTAGGTGCCATTTGACGTCTGTGCGAACTCACGCTGTTCAATACGGCGGACTTCGCTGATCCAGATCCAGCAGCCGCTGAACGATCTTCCGATAGGTCGCTTCCCTGTTTGTCTTGCGCATATAGGCGGCCTCCACACCGCTGATATGCACAAGCTAACTCTTGCAGCTTTGGAGGTCACGAGCACATTGGCAATTGCTCGTCTCGTTTCTGACGTCCTGATGTGGGGCAATCTTCGCCGTCGCTGCCCGTCTACGACGGCGCGCAGGCGGCAGCATCCTCATTGCTCGTGTATTCCGGCAGAAATATATCGAAAATGGTTCCGCGATGTGGCCCTTCTGTTCGGGAGCGCAGGCGTATGTGTCCGTTATGCCGGCCTATCACCTCCGAGGTTAACCACAGGCCGATGCCAGAGCCTTTAAGGTCCTTTGTGGTGTAGAACGCGTCGAAGATGTGCTTATGAGCTGAGGCGGAAATTCCCGAGCCCGAGTCGCTGATAACGATGCGGACGCCTTTGCGTCCGCTGCGGGGCTCCGTTGCATCGCGGCAATGCACGATGAGCCTTCCTCCGGATGTTCCCATCGCGTCGAGCGCATTGGCGATGAGGTTTCCAAAGGCCTGCCGCATCTCTCCAGGTTGCACATTGATCAGCCGCGAGCTGGTGATCCGTTTGCTGAGATCGACATGGTTGCCGATGATCGAGGCGCGGAAGATTGTGAGCACACTGTCAATCATCTCCTTCGCCGTGGCCGCAACAGGCCGCTTGGAATCGCGATGGTAAGCGAGGATCTGTTTAGTGATTTGGCTGATGCGGTCCAGCTCGATTGACCCTTGCTGGAGATAGGCCCGTGCTTCCTTGGAGAGGTCTTCCTGCTGCTGAACCAGGTACAGAAGATTGGAAAGAGCTTCGAGGGGGTTGTTGATCTCGTGCGCGATTGTGTGGGCGAGCCGGCCGGTGGCGGCGAGGCGCTCGCTCATGCGCATTGCCTCCTGGAGCTTTTTCTGGTCAGTAATGTCGGCGACGAAGAGGATAGAGCCCGACGTTCCGCTTGGATCCGCGGGAAGCTGGTCGTAATGAACGCGAAACCAGCCATTGCTAGCGGATAGTTCCTTCACGGTTCCGGGCGCATTCCCGGCGGAGAGGCCGGTGATCGGGATTCCGAACGCGAGCTGAAAAACCTTGGAAAGGGGCGCGCCTTCGACCTGGGACGTTTTCAAGTTGAGATGGCGCAGAAAGGCGCGATTGGCGCGAACGACATCTCCATTGGAGTCGGCGAGCGCAAGCCCGTCACTGAGAGCATCGAAGGTGGCCTGCCATTGTCGGGCGGAAAAATGCGAGAGCGCCTCAGCCCTGCGGAGACGAAGCAGCGCCTGCACCTGGGCGATGAGCACCGTCGGCTCGACGGGCTGAATGAGATAGGAGTCAGCACCACCCTCAAGCGCCTGCACTTTGCTTTCGTCGGAAATAAAGGATGCGGAGATTTGAAGCACGGGGATGCTGCTGCTGAGAGCATTCGCCTTGATGCGGCGGCACAAGTCATAGCCCAGCATGTCGGGAAGGTTTACATCAGCAATGACCAGGTCAGGAGAATCGGCCACCTTGGCAAGACCTTCTTCGCCTGTTGAGGCTTCTTCTACTGTGTATCCGGCACGACCGAGAATACGACGGAAAATATATCGAGTCGCTTCTTTATCGTCAATCACGAGAATGCGGCCCTTTGAGTTCGATTTAGGTGCTTGCGCCATGCTATGCTTCCGCGCGTGCATGCGCTGTGACGGAGTGAATGGTTTCGCGAAGACGCAGGGCTGCATCAGGAAGCGTGAGCGACTGTTTAGGAAAAACTGCAACCGAGCTTTCGCGGCACAAACGAATTTCCCCTTCATCCAGCGTTTTCGTGGAGTGCAGCACGATAGGAATGTCCGCAGTCAGGGGAGAGTCTTTGATGTCCTTCAGCACATCGAAACCGTTCATGTCGGGAAGGTAGAAATCAAGAAATATGATGCCGGGGCGGAGGTCCCTCGCCATTTGAGCGCCTTCGCGCCCGTCCCGCGCCTCGAATATCTCGAACTGGTAATCAGGAAGCATCCCGCGCAGCAGGTATCGGGAGACCTCGTTATCATCGATCAAAAGCACTCTGGGACGAACCGATTCGGAGGTGAGGCGGACAATTTCGCTGATCATGCGATCGGCGGCGAAGGGCTTCATGAGAAAGCCGTCGGCTCCGAGGCCGTAGACCTTGTGTACGTCATCAATGACGCTCATGACGAGCACCGGCACGTTTCCATAAGCGGGATCTGCCTTCAGGGCCCGCAGAAATCCCCACGAGGTTTCCGAACGCAAGAGAAGGTCGAGGATAACTGCCGCGGGATGGGCGCTTACCAGGACGCGCTTTGCTTCCTCGATGGACGATACGGCATGGCATTGAAAGCCGGCATTCGTGAGATAGCGCGAGTATACAAATGCCGTCTCATGGTTATCCTCAATAATGAGGATCAACTTCTTATCAAGAGGAAATGCGGGAATCGGGCTTTCTTCCGGCCGAGCGGCGCCAGCATAGATTCTTGGGATCTTCAGCTTAAAGGTTGAGCCAACCCCAACAGTGCTGCATACCGAAACCTGGCCGCCCATCAACTCAGCGAGCTTGCGCGAAAGCGGAAGACCGAGACCGGTTCCTTTGACTTTTCTTTGCATCGCGCTGTCAACTTGCCCGAACTCCTCAAAGATGATGCGTTGATTGGTTTCGGAGATGCCAATTCCGGTATCTGCAACGGAGAACTCTATATCAGGGCCGTCGAGCAGAGCGCTGATACGGACCTCCCCACGCGGGGTGAATTTGACAGCGTTTGAGATAAAATTCCTGAGCACCTGCGATACCTTCTGCTCGTCGGTAAAAAGGGTTGGAAGCTCGTCGGCGGCTTCGAAGATCAGATTCAGTGAGCTGTCAGCCAGCAGCGGTTTGAGCATTCCGCGGAGCGCACCGAACATGTCGGCAACGGCAAAGGTCTTCGGCTTGATTTCGAGCCGGCCGGCCTCAACCTTAGCTAAATCCAGGAGGTCATCGACCATCTCAGCCAATTCTCGTGCAGATTGCTGGATGAAGCGCACCTGCTGGTCCTGCTCGGAGGTGAGTTCTCCATCCATGCGGTCGAGCAGCATGCGGGTGAGCGCCAGCATGGAGTTGAGCGGGGTGCGGAACTCGTGCGACATATTGGAGAGAAAGCTGGACTTCAACTCGGAAGCACGGCGGAGGTAATCGGCCCGCTCATCCAGCTCGGCATAGAGAGCCACGACCCCGCGATTCGTGTCTTCGAGTTCGGAGTTGATGCGGGCCAACTCGTCTTTCCGCTCGCGGAGCTCGGTAAGGGTATTCATCAATTCGCGATTTTGAGTCTGCAACTCCTCAAGGGGCGTAACCGGCCGTTGTTTTGCAATGGTCGACGAGATTCGCTGTATACCTGCCAAATCCAGGCCGGGATGATGCTGCGGCAGTGATTTTCCGAACCGAACGGCTGTACCGCTGGAAGCGGTTTCGATAAAGAATGAGTCCATCAGCCGCTTGGTCCCGAGAATACCAATGCCCATTCCTGTGGAGGACTGATAGGAACCGCCGAGAACTTTATCGATATGAGAAATCCCGCCGCCTTTATCCGAAACCGAGATGAGAAACATTCGGGTATCAAAATTCACGTCGAAGGCGACTGATCCACCGCGTGCGTACCGCAAAGCATTGCGCGCAATCTCGGAGACGGCGGTGGCGATCCGGATTTGAT